>JAXDQG010000485.1:0-8247 GCA_034667945.1 Acidimicrobiia bacterium
TGACGGGCGGACCGGGACGTCAGACCGGGACACAGAGAAAGCGAGCGATACGAGCGATCGGCAGAAGGTTCGCTCCGCCAGGCAGGGATCCCCCAGGCAGGCATCCAGCCAGCAGGCATCCAGCCAGCACCGATCCAGCCAGCACGGATCCAGCCAGCACGGATCCAGCAAGCAGAGTCCCAAAAAGCCGGAGGCTCCCGAGCGCGAGCCGTCCCGGCACGAATTGCTCGAGAAAGCCAAGCGCGCCGAGATCAAGGGGCGCTCGAAGATGTCCAAGCAGGAGCTGGCGGCTGCGCTGAGCAAGGCCAGCTGATCGGACAACGTCGACGCTGCTTCCAGGCAACCTCGCTGGTCGGAGAGCCGCAACCGACCCGAGCGAGTGCTTGGTGGAAGAGATTCACCAAGGTGAGGAGGCAGCGGCCGGCTTTTGCCCGTACCATGGCACACCGGCTCGCATTTCGGTGAGCCTTCGAAACCAGAGGTACAACGCTTGCCTAAGGTCAAAGACGACGCCATCGTGCTCGAAGGACGTGCAGAGGAAGCGCTCAAGGGCGGCCACTTCCGCATTTGCCTCGACAACGGCCACACGGTACTCGGGCATCTGAGTGGCAAGATGCGCAAGCACCGCATCCGCATCCTCCCCGGCGATCGGGTGCAGGTCGAGGTTTCGGCCTACGACCTTGGTCGCGGCCGCATCACCTATCGCTACAAGTAACCCGCACCGGTAGTTCAGACCCGGGCACGATGGATAGGCCGGGCCGAGCTCCCGCCCCGTTGTTCCCGCTGGCTTCGTAGTGCCCCTTCTTCGCCGAGGTTGCGTGGAGAGCACTACGAAGTCCGTGACCCGCCGCCCCCCATGTCCCTCTTGTGGGCAAGAACTCAGCTCGCGCTCGATCCCACTGGGCGTGCGTGCGTGCTAGCTGTCAGTTGCGAGTGCGCCGGGTAGGGTCCGCGGCTGATGCAAACGAGTAGCGCCGGACGCCGGTGGACCGGCTCCGTGACGGCCCTGCTCGTCGCTATGTTCTGCTCCTCCTCGGCCGCCTTCATGGTGGTCACCGCGCTCGGCAAACAGGTCTATGACCTCACGGGCCGAGAGCTCGATCTTGGCTTCCTGGGCCTCGCCGAATTCGCGCCAGCCGCAGTCCTCGTCCTGGTGACCGGCTCGGTCGCCGACCGTTTTGATCGCCGTCGAGTGACGAGCGTGGCGGCCGTGGGAGAAGCGCTGTGTGGCTTGGCCCTCGCCGCCTACACCCATACAGGGTCCGACGAGGTGCTGCCGATTTTCGCCCTGGTGGTGGCCTTCGGTGTGGCTCGGGCCTTCATCGCCCCATCCTCACGGTCGCTCCCCGCCGACATCGTGCCGGCCCGCCATCTCCCCTGGTTGGTGGCTCGCACATCGATTGCCTGGCAGTCAGCCATCATCGTCGGGCCGGTGCTCGGCGGCTCGCTCTACGCGGTCGACGAGCGGCTCCCATACCTGGCCATGGCCGCGCTTTTGCTGGTCACGGCGATCTCGATCAACTTCGTGCGCGTGCTCCCCGACCGCCAAGCTGAGCAGCCACCGGGGCGTTCGGCCAGCGCCCCGGACCACGCAACCGCGGCCACCGCGCCCACTGCTGGTCCGGCGCGAGCCATGCTTCACGACGCTCTCGAGGGTCTGCGATTCATCCGTGGCCATCCGATCCTGCTCGGCGCCATTTCCCTCGACCTCTTCGCGGTCCTCTTCGGTGGCGCTGTCGCACTCTTGCCCGCCATTGCGGAGAACCGCTTGGGGGTGGGCGCGGTGGGCTTCGGTTGGTTGCGGGCCGCAGGTGGCATCGGCGCCGCGGTGGTCACCATCGCGCTCGCCCGCAAACCACTCACTCGCCACGTCGGGCGAACTCTCCTGGCCGTTGTGGCCGCTTTCGGTGTCTTCACCATCGTGTTGGGCGTCACCCACAACTTCGTCGTGGCGTTCATCGCCATGGCCGCCCTGTCAGGCGCCGACGCCGTCTCAGTGTTCATCCGCAGCACGCTTGTTCCCTTGGTCGTCACGCCCGATCGACGCGGACGCGTGCTTGCGGTGGAGAACGTCTTCATCGGCGCGTCGAACGAGCTGGGCGCCTTCGAATCCGGCCTGGCCGGGCAGCTGCTGGGCACCGGCGGAGCCGTGGTGCTGGGCGGAGCGGCGACGCTGGCAGTGGCCGCTGGCTGGTGGGTGTTCTTCCCGGCGCTGCGTGACGTGGACCGCTTCCCCGATGGCCATCGCGTCGAGGACAGTGATGCAGGCGGTGTGCCGGTCGACCGGCCGCAGCGGCAACAGCCGCCCGACGACATTCCGGAGGAGCTCGCCGAACCGGCGTCCTGACCGGCGCGGCTTTGCCGTGAGGAAAGTCCAACAACCGCCTAATCGACCCAAGTCCGCCAGCTGCGATGCCGCGCTTGGACCACGGCCGCGCTGGCGAGATGACAGCCGCCAGCTGCTATGCCAGGACTCGTGCAGGTGCTGTCCAGCCGTGTGATCATCCACCCCGCCGACCTCGACGTCTCCCGGCGCTTCTACGAAGACGTCATCGGGCTCCACGTCTACCGCGAGTGGCGGGTGGGGCTGGCCTTCTTCTTGGGCGGCGGTTTCCTGGAGCTGTCAGCTGGACCGACGCACGGCGGCAGCACCCTCTGGCTGCAGGTCCCGACGCTCACCGGCGTGGAAGAGCAACTCGTCGCAGCCGGGGTGGCCATAGGAAAGACGACCGAAAAGATGCCGTGGGGCTTGCTCGAGCTTTGGGTCCAGGATCCCGACGGTAACGAGCTCCGGTTCGTCGAGGTTCCGGAAGATCATCCCCTACGACGGCGCTGACCGTCGGCGGACGAGGTTGTCGACCGACGGACGACACGTCCCAAAACAACCGGCTCCCCGCCAATAACCCTGGCGGGGAGCCGACCGATCAACCTCGGCGCCCGACGCCGGCGCGCTTCAGAACGTCGGCCGAGACGCCGGCCTCACGCCACGCCTGATAGGTGATGCCTTTGCGTGAGCTGTAATCGGCAGCGACGACAACGAACTCATCTTCGATGCGGCCGATGTCGACGCCCGATTCCAGACCCGACAGCTCCTCGAGCAGATCCATTCGCTCCTGGATGAGATGCAGACGTGTCAGCGGATCGAACTCGCTTTCGAGCTCCTTCTCGACCGTCTCGAGACGACGGCGAACCGTTTCTCCGGTGCGCTTGCGACCGCGGCGGGGGCGATGCTCGTTGAGCGCCTCGAGATACGCCTTCACTGCGCGGCCCTGCGTACGGCCGACGGCCAGCGCCGCCTTGTGCTCATCACTCAATTTCGGCTCGTCAGCCGCCTGGGTTGCAGCCTCCGCGACAGGCTCGTCAGCCGCACTCGCCACGTCGGTCGCCGGTTGCTCTTCAGTTGACTTCGCAGATCTTCTAGCCATTCCCTCTATTGGAACACAAACGGGGCAACCATTGCTACCCGCCGGGCACATTGTGGTGACCAATACTCGGCAAAGCACGGTGCAGCGGTCAGTGCATGAGTGAACCGTCAGCACCGTCATGCCATAGAGCAGGACGGAGAAGTGGACGCGCAACGTGGCCACGTCCGCCAATTCACGCGGTGATGGTGTGATTGGCGCGGCCCGACGTGAGCGCTGTCTTTGTCACGGACGAAGGCAGTCGAGGATCGATGTGCCGCCACGTAGGACATCGGCCGTTGCGAGCTGTCGTTGAGTGCTGGCCGCGCAGTTCTCACGGATGCTCGGACGAACGAGCGCTCGGTCTAGTTATCGCGGCAGGTCAGGCTCTGGATCAGGACGTCTGTCGCGGCCAGCTGCGAGAAACCGCAGGCCAGCAGCCAAGCGCAGGTCGGTCCCGCGGCGAGGGAGGCCGTGTTGTGACCGACCGGCCCGTGTGCGGATTGCGTCTATGTGCGCCCCCAGCGGGTTGGGGATTTCGCTGTGCGGACGCTGATCGGAACCCGCATCAGTCCCAAAACGCCGAACTCGTTCCTCAGTCGCTCGACCGACACATGGGCTGGCCGTTGCGATTGTCTCGACCCGGAGCGGCCGGCACCGCGGCAACAACGTAAAGCCACGCCCGAGATCCGACTGTCCTGCTGACCTCAAACCTTGATGGCATGCGATGAGGCCGCCGGCCAACCGACCGGCTGCGGGAATGGTGAGCCGTCGTTGAAGGAAGAGCCTCACTAATCGGTGGCGGGGCGGCACAAGCCCAGCCGCCTAATCACCTGCATCTACCCCGGCGGCCCAGGTTCCACACCGGACACCTCGTACTCGGGAAGGTTCGGCCGGCAGCGGCGGTACGTCCGATTGCCAGCCGAATAAAGCGGGCCCGGCCACTCCGGTCGCTAGCAGATCGCATCAGGGCGAGTCGACTGTGTTGTGCGGCACACCGATTCGGCCCGGCCTTATCGACGTGAAGAGGTCAAACCCGGTTGACACCGCGGGTGTGTCACCTCGGGACGCTGCGGGGGGGTTTAAGGACAGGGTGGTTGCCTTGGTACGCTGGCCATGAGCACCTGGCGGCGCGCGATGTAGTTCTGTCCAAGCCGGCCAGCCGTCCTGGCGAGCTCAACGCCAATGAGGCCAGTGACTTCGAGCCAGTCCGCGACGGTAGGTGTCCCAAGGGGGTTGGCTCACCAGTGGACAGCCCGCCGGCTGTTTAGCCGCATGCGGACCGGCCCTGTCAAGCCTGGTAATTCACACCAACCCGCCCTGGGACATGCACAGCGGGCTGCATACCCACCGGCGCGCTCCATTAGGGTCGCGCCGACCCGCGCCGTGGTCATTGCCGTGAACGAAAGCGACAGGAGGGACGATGCAGGGTCAGATCAGGGTCGGCGTGCGAACGCCGTCGAGCTCGGCCGGCACGCCTGGGGACGAGAGCAGGGCGTCATGAGCGGCCTCTGGTTCGAGGAGTTGACGCCGGGCCTGGTGGTCACCCATGCCATCCGTCGAACGGTCACCGAGACCGACAACGTGCTGTTCACGACCATGACGATGAACCCGGCAGCAGTCCACCTCGACCATCACTACGCCGAGACACAGACCGAGTTCGGCAAGCCGTTGGTCAACTCGCTCTTCACCCTCGGCTTGGCGGTGGGCATCTCCGTACACGACACCACGCTCGGCACCACAGTGGCGAACCTGGGCTTCGAGGAGGTCGTCTTCCCCGCGCCGGTCTTCTGTGGCGACACCATCCGGGTCGAGTCCGAAGTGCTGTCGGCCCGGGAGTCGAAGAGTCGCCCCAATGCGGGCATCATCACCTTCGAGCATCGCGCCCACAACCAGCGGGACGAGCTTGTGTGTCGGGCTCGCCGTCAGGCGCTCATGCTCCGCCGCCCGACCTGATCGGACGAGGGCCGATCGACCGTCGAGAGCCGATCGACTGTCCGGCAAAGGCGAATCACCGTCCAGCGAAGCCGAATCACTGTCCAGCCAAGCCGAATCGGGCTCAGTCGGGCTCCTCGACGTGAGTGACGGGGAGCCCGAAGCGCCGGTGCAGTCGGTGCGGCAGATCCATGCGCACCCAGCGTGACACCGACGCCGGCAGTGTGGACACGATGATCTCGTCGAAGGCGGCCCGGTTGAGGACGGTGGCGACAGCCGCCATGGGGTCGCCGACGGCGACCTCGCCTCGGACCTTCGATGTGGTCAGCGCGTGCAGTTGCTCCAGCTGATCGGCCAAGCGCTGGTTGGCTTCCTTGCGAGCGAGGTCACGGGCTTCGACCACCTCCGCGCTGTCGAAGGCCGCGTAGCCGGTCAGCGGGTCCCCCATCATGGCGGTACTGGCCAGCGCCGGCAGCCGGGCCGGTACCAACACGTAGAGCTCAGCCGGCCCTTGGGCCACCCGACGCCGGATGGCCTCGGTCAGTTCGGGGCTGCCCGCCGTTCGGTTCACGACCACGAGGTAGCGCCGCACGGTCTGCAACTGGCCGCCGACGACCCGAAGCGCATCGATGCGGAACGAGACCTGCAACTTCACCCGATCGGCGCCCACCACACCGTCGCGGAATACCGTGTCAAACTCGACAACCCGAGCGACTCGCAGATCGGTGATGGTCTTGGTCAGATCCTCCACACCGGCGACCACCGCCTGCTCCCAGCTGGTGGGGTGCGTCGCCACGATGGTCACGGCGCGGTACACACTTTCGGCGTCCCGATTCGGCGCCATGGTTCGCCACCTCCGCGGATGCGGTGCAGTTGTGTCGGCTGTCACAGGGGAGTCTCACACACGTCAGCCTCGGTGCGCGTGCGTTCATCCATCGGAAGTCACCCATGACGGTCAGCACGTGCTGCTACGAGACCCAGACGGTCTTCATGTTGCAGAACTCCCGGATACCGTGGGCCGACAACTCGCGTCCGTACCCCGACCGCTTCACGCCACCGAAGGGCAGCTCCGGGTACGAGGTCGTCATGCCGTTGATGAAGACTTGTCCGGCTTCGAGGTCCCGAATGAACCGCTCCTGCTCGGCCGGGTCGTTCGTCCAGGCATTGGAGCCCAGCCCGAACGAGCTGTCATTGGCCAGCTCCACAGCGGCGTCGATGCCCGCCACCCGGTAGAGGGCAGCCACGGGCCCGAAGACCTCCTCGTAGTACATCCGCATATCGGGGGTGATGTCGGTGATGACCGTGGGCGGGTAGTAGTAGCCCGGCCCGTCACCGCGCTGCCCTCCGCACAGCACCCGGGCACCCTTGCTCGTGGCGTCCTCCACCAGCTCCTCCACGTCGCGCCGTCCCTGCTCGGTGGCGAGCGGCCCCACCTGCGTGGACTCGTCGACCGGATCGCCCACCCGCAATGAGGACATTCGCTCCACGAAGAGCTGTTCGAAGCGATCGGCCACAGGTTCGTCGACGATGAACCGCTTGGCCGCGATGCAGCTCTGACCGTTGTTCTGGCAACGGGCCGTGGTGGCGACCTCGGCAGCTCGCTCGAGCTCCGCCGACGACATCACGACGAATGGGTCGCTGCCACCCAGCTCCAGCACGGTGGTCTTGATCTCGTCTCCGGCAACCCGGGCAACCGCGCGACCGGCCGGTTCGCTGCCGGTCAGGGTGGCAGCCACCACACGGGCGTCCCGCAACACCCCCTCGACCTGATCAGAGCCGATGAGCAGCGTTTGGAAGGCGCCTTCGGGGAAACCGGCCCGGAGGAAGAGCTCCTCCATGAACAGCGCGGTCTGGGGGACGTTGGACGCATGCTTGAGCAGGCCGACGTTGCCGGCCATGAGCGCGGGCGCCGCGAACCGCATGGCCTGCCACAGCGGGAAGTTCCACGGCATGACGGCCAGCACCGGTCCGAGCGGCTGGTATCGAACGTAGGCCTGGCGCGCTCCCACAGCTGATGGCTCGACCGGCTCGTCGGCGAGGAAGGCAGCCGCGTTGGCCGCGAAGAACCGACAGGCCGTGGCGCACTTGTTGGTCTCTGCCCGGGCTGCGGCCAGCGTCTTGCCCATCTCGGTGGTCATGGTACGGGCGATCTCCTCCAGATCGCTGGTGAGGATGTCGGCCGCCGCCCGCAACCACGCAGCACGCTGCTCCATGTCCGTCAGTCGATAGCTGCTGAAGCACGCAGCCGCGCGGGCGATGCGTTGGTCGACCTCGGCCTCGGAGAGCGGATCGAACGTCTTGATGGTCTGTCCCGTGGCGGGGTTGATCGTGGCGATCGGCACGGCGGACTCCTCACGGCCCGGCTCGAGGACTTCCCGGGTGGGCGAATCGATGACGGACGACTCGGCTGCTGGCACGCCCTCTCGCGCCGGCGCGGATCTGCCTGTCTGACCCGCAGTATCGATCTCAGCCGCACTATCCGTCTTACCCGCAGTATCTGTCCCGAACCGTCCCAGCGGAAGCGAATGGCACCGATGCCCGGCTACCGGAGACGCCAGATCGCGGAGCGTCGCGGCACCCGATCCGACCCGGTGTGGGGTCCCGCCTCGGCCACGCTGCGCGGCCCGGCGGACCGGGTGCGTCCGCACACACCCCGATCGGTGTAAGGATGACGGAATGGCGAGGGTCTGGAGGGGAGCGGACGACGTCCACAGTTGGGCGCCGCCGTGCTGAGCACCGCAGTCGCCCGACCGCAGTCGGTACGACGTGGGCGATGGGGAGCCGCGGCGCTGCTGACCTGCGTTCTCGCCGCGGCGTGCAACCAACTCGACACGACCATGCCGTCGGTCGAGTCGACGACGTCCACTACCCGCGCCGGCGCCGGTCGCACGACGCAAGCGCAGGGCTCCGG
>JAXDQG010000486.1:0-3175 GCA_034667945.1 Acidimicrobiia bacterium
GTCAATCTGTCGCAGGGGTTCCCAGATTTCCCGCCGCCCACCGCCATCACCGAGGCCGCCAAGGCAGCCATCGACGGGGATCAGAACCAGTACAGCGTCAGCTCTGGCTATCCGCCGCTGCGCGAGAAGCTGGCCGAGCAGTACCGGGATTGGTTGGGGTGGGAGGTCGATCCCGAACGGCATGTCACGGTGACGTGCGGCGTCACCGAAGGGCTGTGCGCGGCATTGTTGGCCACGATGGATCCCGGTGACGAGGTCCTCGTTCCCGAGCCGGCGCACGACAACTACCGGCCGGCGTGCACGTTCGCCGGAGCTGTGCCGGTGGCCGTTGCGCTCGAGGGTCCCGACTTCCGCCTCGACGCCGACCGGTTGGCTGCGGCCGTCACGCCGCGCACACGCGCACTGCTGCTGAACACGCCGCACAACCCGACCGGGCGGGTGTTCGATGCCGGGGAGATGGCCGCCGTGGCCGACCTGGTCCGCAGGCACGATCTGCTGCTGCTGACCGACGAGATCTATGACCGCCTGGTTTTCGACGGGCGGCGACACAAGTGTCCCGGCTCGATGGAGATGTTGGCCGACCGTACGATCACGGTGTCCGGCCTGGGCAAGACCTTCGCGGTCACCGGCTGGCGGCTGGGCCACACCGTGGCGCCGGATCGCTTCGCGGCCGCGGTTCGCACCGCCCACGACTTCCTCACCGTCTGCGCGCCGGCGCCGCTGCAAGCCGCCGCCAGCGCCGCGCTCGAGATGCCGGCCAGCTATTTCGACGGGCTGGTCGCCGCCTACGACGAGCGCCGGAAGCTGATGATCGACATCCTCGACCAGGTCGGGATGCAGGCGAGGGCCCCGGAGGGTGCGTACTACGTGCTCGCCGGCTTTGCTGATCTACCGGTGGCCGAGGCCAAGCTCGACGCCGCTTCTTTCGCCCGCTGGATGACCATCACCGTGGGCGTGGCGGTCGTTCCGGGCGACGCCGCCTACTCGCTGCCCGGCTACGGCCGGGACGTGGTCCGCATCGCCTTCTGCAAGCGGCTGGAGACGCTGGAGGCAGCCGGCGAGCGCTTGCGCGCCGCGTTCCAGCGCTGACGGTCAGCGCGGCTCACCGATCGGTGCGCGGCGCGCCGCTCGGTAAGGTCGGGCCGTGGTCTCCCGCAGCGCGACTTCCGAGACGGCAGCCAAGCAGGAGGTCCGTCAGTTCGTGTGGGAGCGCCTCACCGCCGCCCGGCTTGTGGGCTCGCCCGTGTCCCAGGTCCTCTCCGCGCAATCTCAGTAAACGATCACACCTCGGATGTTCTTGCCGGCGTGCATGTCTGCATAGCCCTGGTTGATGTCGTCGAGTTTGTACGTGGTCGTGATCAGTTCGTCGAGGTGAAGCTGGCCCGACTGGTACATCTGCAGCATCCAGGGGATGTCCCGGCTTGGGCTCGAGGCGCCGAAAAGGGCACCCTGAATGCGCTTCTGATAGAGGGTCAGCTCGAAGGCGGGCACCCGGACCTCTTCGGTGACCTTGCCGATCCCGGTGACCACAACGGTTCCCGCCTTGCGGATTGCCGAGAACGCCTGCGCCACATGCTCGGTCTTCAGCACGCCCGTCGTCACGATGGCGGCGTCGGCTCCTTGGCCGTTGGTGACGGAGCGGGCGAAGTCGGCCGCCTCATCCATGGTGGCGAAGCTGTGAGTGGCCCCCATCTTCTGGGCCATCTCGCGCTTGAACTCCACCGGATCGACGGCGACGACGTTCGTCGCACCAGCGTGCTTGGCACCCTGCACGGCGTTGATTCCGATGCCGCCGATGCCCATCACGATGGTGGTATGGCCAGGCTTGGTCTCAGCCGAGTTGACCGCCGAACCCCAACCGGTGCCCACGCCGCAGCCCACCAGGACCGCCTTCTCGAGCGGCAGATCCCGATCGACTTTCACGCACGAAGCGACGTCGACGAGTGTCCGCTCGCAGAAGGTCGAGATGCCGGCCGCCTGACCGATCGGTTTGCCATCGATGCTCAGCCGGTAGCTGCCGTCCACACGGCAGCCCGTCAGCGTGTTGGCCCCGAGATCGCAGAGGTTCTGCATACCGGATGCGCACCAGCGGCAACGCCCACAGCCAGGCAGGAAGGAGGTGACGACGTGGTCGCCGACTTCCCAGCCGGGAGTGTTGGGGCCGATGGCTGCGACGATGCCAGCGCCCTCATGGCCGCCGGCGAAAGGAAGCAGCCCGGGCGGCAGGTCGCCCGTGCAGAAGTGATCGTCCGAGTGGCACAGTCCGGCCGCCACCATTTGCAATACCAACTCGCCCTGGCGGGGTTCCTCCATGTCGATGTCGAGGATCTCCCATTTGCCGGGCGTCGTGCTCACCACGGCCCCGCGCGTCTTCGGCATGGCTGCTCCTTCCTCAGACCGAGGCGGTCTCGCGGGCGTCACGCATGACGAAGCCGCGGTAGCTATCGGTTGCGATGTCGTCGCACTCCTGGCGGTACACGCCCACCCCGCCGATGTACGGCATCAGCACACGTGGCTTGCCCGGCACGTTGGAGCCCATGTACCAGGAGTTGGCCAACGGGTACAGCGTGGCGTCACCGGCTTCGGCGTTGTGCTTGCACCAGAAGTCCTCGGCGTCTTGGGTGGCCTCGACGACGGCCCTGCCGTTCTCCCGCATGTGCACCATGAGGTCCGCGATCCAGTCCACATGCTGCTCGATGGAGATCATCATGTTGGAGAAGACCGAGGGGCTCTGCGGCCCGGTGATCGTGTAGAAGTTCGGGAAGCCGGCGACCATGATGCCGAGGTAGGTGCGGGTGCCGGACTCCCACTTCTGCTTGAGAGTGAGGCCGTCCTTCCCCGTGATGTCGACCGCGACCAGTGCGCCCGTCATGGCGTCGAAACCGGTGGCGAACACGACGGCATCGACGTCGTATTGGGCGTCGGATGTCTTGATGCCCTTTTCGTTGATCTCCACCATGGGCGTGCGCCGGAGGTTGACCAGCTTCACGTTCTCGCGATTGAACGTCTCGTAGTAGCCGGTGTCGAGGCAGGGCCGCTTGGTGCCCACGGGATGGTCGAAGGGGCAGAGGTCTTCAGCGGTCTGCGGGTCCTTGACGATGGAGCGGATCTTGTTTCGGATGAACTCTGCGGCCGTGTCGTTGGCATCTTTGTTGGTGATGATGTCGGTGAAGGC
>JAXDQG010000487.1:0-14150 GCA_034667945.1 Acidimicrobiia bacterium
GTCATCGCCATGGGCTGGGGCACGCAACGCTGATTGATCTTGTCGTAGGTCTTCAGCGTGCTGGGCGTTCCGAGCGTCCAAATTGCGAAGACTTTCTCCGAGTCGAGCAACTCGTCCACGATCGGGATGGTGCGCGCGGCGTCGTAACCATCGTCCTTCATGGTGTACGCGACCTTGCGCACCTTGCCCGATGCGTCTTTGAACAGTCCCTGTTCGTTGTAGTAATCGAACAGGAAAGACACTGCTCGGCCGAGGTTGGCATAGTCGGCATAGGTACCCGACATCGCCAGAGCCTGGCCGATCTTGATGGTTGTGTCGGTGACGCCCTCGGTGTCGGACCAACCACTCGCACATTTCGTCAGGTCGACCGTCCAACCCTCGGGACCGGTCGCGGTCTTACCGTCCGCCGACTTGCCCCACTTGTTGTCCTTGATGCGCTTGACGATGGCGGCTCGCTGTTGCGTCCAGAGGTTCTCCCAATCACTGAGCGATTGCGGTTGCGCCCCCGCTGTGGTCGATGTCGTGGCCGCTTCCGCGGTTGTCGTCGTAGAGCCGTTCGCCCCGGCGGTGGTAGTGGTGGCTGCCTCATTCGTTCCGCTGCTGCTACCGCAGGCGCTCGCGACAATCGCAACAGTGACGAGGGCCGCGCCCCTCCAGATTTTTCGGTGTCTTCGCACCATTCCCCCTCATGTCATGCACTTTGCCGAACCCGTCTGAAGTGTCGGCGAGGGACATGATGACACGCCCTGTCATGTGAAAGGCGTCACCGGCGACGCATTTCCGGGATAAGCCTTTTGGCGCGGAGAGAGCGGCCTTGGTGGGAGTTCGGTTTAGCGCCAGTGCGGATTGATGCCGTTGGGATTCACGACACAGGTCAAGGTTCCGCCGTCCGTCGACGGCGCGCCCTGACCCAACTCGCTGTCGGAACACACGGAACCGCGTACTCGCGCTTGCGGCGCATTGGCCGTGGGCGGAGTGGTCGTCGCCGCATCGGATGCGGGTGTGGCCGCCGGGTCGGGCGTCGTCGTGGGGGGCCCTGTGGTGGGGGCCGGCTGCGCAGCGCTGGTCGTGGGGGCGCTGGTCGTGGGGGCGCTGGTCGTGGGGGCCAAGGATGTGATCGAGGTCGAGGAACTGCTCGACGGCGCCGTGGTGGAGGGCGGGGAACCGGTCGCCTTGCCGCCCGTTCCATCACCCCGTGTGGTGGTCGCCGAGCTGACGTCACCGACCGAGGTTTCGGCGATCACGCCGACGGCCACCACGCAAAGCGCAGCCAACACCAGCACGAGAGCGGCGATGCGACGAGGGCCGTCTTGGCGGGCAGCACTCATCGGGCTCGGGACATCGTGCTCATATGGCCGCAGGGTATCGGCGGCGCTCGTGACTGCCATCCAAGCGGGCGGCGCTCTCCGTGCCAGCTCTGACGCTCAGGGAGCTGTCCACCGCGACCGGTTCGGCGGCCTTCGACCTATAAGGTCCCAGTATGAGCGAGCCTGATCCGTGGCTTGTGTCGCCCGGCAAACGTGCTCGCCTCGCGGACGTCGATCCCGATGCCACCGTAGGTGCCCCGGGCAACAAGCAGAAGACCATCGAGGCGACCGAGAAATCGCTGGCCCGGCTGTCGGAGCTGCATGACCGGATGTGGGCCCAGCGCAGCGATTCGCTGCTGCTGGTCCTTCAGGGCATGGACACCTCCGGCAAGGACGGCACCATCAGCCACGTGGCACGCGGCCTCAATCCGCAGGGAACGCGGGTGGTGGCGTTCAAGCAGCCGAGCGAGGAGGAGCTGTCGCACGACTACCTCTGGCGAGTTCACAAGGAGATGCCCGCGGTCGGAGAGTTGTGCGTCTTCAATCGGTCCCATTACGAGGACGTGCTGATCGTGCGCGTGCACAATCTGGTTCCCGAGGATCGCTGGCACCGCCGCTACGAGCAGATCAACGCCTTCGAGGAGATGGCCTCGCAAGAGGGCACGACCGTGGTGAAGTGCTTCCTCCACATCTCCAGGGACGAGCAGGCGCGGCGCTTACGGGCGCGGCTCGAGGACCCGACCAAGCGTTGGAAGTTCAAGATGGGGGACCTGGCCGAACGCGCCCGCTGGGACGACTACCTGGCCGCCTATGAGGACGCCCTCACCCGCACATCGACCGACTGGGCGCCATGGCACATCATCAGCGCCGATCACAAGTGGTACCGCAACTACGCCATCTCCAAGATCCTGGTCGACAGCCTCGAGCGTCTTCATCCCGAGTACCCGCAGCCCGAGGACATCCCTGACGGCGTTGTGATCGCCTGACCCCGCCGGTGCTGTCGAAGCGGTGGACCCGCCCGGGTCCGACGGCCCCGCGGGCGCCTTCCTGCGTGCACGCTTGTTCACGTAGAGCTGCTGGTCTGCCCGGTCGAGCCAGGCGGGAAGGGCTTCGCCCCGCCATGCGGCCATGCCGGTTGTCCAACCTCCGATCGAGCTGACCTCCCTAAGACGCTCCCGGACCTTCGGCCCGCTGAGGCGGCTCGTTGAGCCAGATCCACACCACCTTTCGGCTGGTGTGGTTGCGCCCATCAACCGGGCAGAGGCGGTCGTCGGACAGCGGTTCGCCGTGCTCGGTCACGGAACTGCCGGATGCCGGTGTCGAGGATCCAGTCGTGCCCGAAACGGGCTACGCCGGGAGCGGCGGTCGCGACGAGACGGGGCAGGGTGGCGGCCGGCGTGAGCGCCGATCGGAGGCGGACCTGGCAGGAGCTCGGCTCGCCCGCGTCCTCGAGCACCTCCAGCGTGGCCTCACCGTGGAGGTCGCCGGAGACGGTGGCGCGGATCAGCTGGACCGGGACTACTTCCTCCAGCCTGAGCGTGAATCGGAGCGCGTAGGGGAGCGGCGGCTGCACCTGGCACGTCCACACGTCGCCAGCGGTCAAGCTGCGCGCCTCGAACAGACGCAGCCACGGCCACCAGCCGCGATAGTCCTCGACCGCGGCCACCGCTGCCCAGAAGGCGCCGCGCGGGACGTCGAAATGGAAGCGGCGGTCCGATCGAATCTCCAGTCGATCAGAGCGGGTTGTCGGTAGGGCCGTCCGTCCACGCATTCCGGGCCTCCGGAAAGCAGCGCCCGACTCTGTTGGTCGGATGCCGCTGCCGAACACTAGGGCCGATAGCCGACCGATGTGTCGCGCCACGAGCCCGCTTGGCCTTCACCAGTTGTGAGTAGCTCATTGGTGCAGTTCGCTCGCACGAACGTCATGTCTTCAGCCTGTCTCCAGTGCCGGTACAAGGGCCATGTACCCGGAAGTCCCGGTTTGAGGGTCCCCCTAGTGAAATTGCGTCATGAGGGGGGATTCCCCCGATTGCACGCCATTGCCGCACCCGCAGAATTTGACAGCGATGGGACGGAGTGGTCCGACCTAAACTCTTGCCGCCTGGGAGGGAGTACTGTGGATATTTCAACCTTTGCGCGCTCTTTTGCGATATTGCGTGAAAATATCGAGTCCTTCATACGTGGAAAGCGGGAAATCGTAGAGCTTGCACTCGTATGTCTCTTGTCTGAAGGGCATCTGCTCATAGAAGACGTGCCAGGCGTCGGAAAGACGTCTTTGGCAAAGGCCCTTGCCCTTTCGATTGACGGGAGTTTGCAGCGCATCCAGTTCACGCCGGATCTCTTGCCATCCGATGTGACCGGCGTCCCCATCTTCGATCCGGAGACCCGCCGCTTCGTATTCCACGAGGGCCCGATCTTTGCCAACGTGGTTGTGGCCGACGAGATCAATCGCGCCTCGCCCAAGACGCAGGCGGCGTTGCTCGAAGTGATGGAGGAGTACCACGTCACCGTCGACGCCCGTTCGTATGCCGTGCCGCGGCCGTTCATGGTCGTGGCGACGCAGAACCCCATCGAACTGGAAGGCACGTACCCGCTTCCGGAGGCGCAGATCGACCGGTTCATGATGCGTACGAGCGTCGGCTACCCGGGCCGCAACGTCGAGGTCGACGTGATCACCGACCGGCTGGAGGGGCGGACGGCTGACGACATCCAGGCCTGCCTGGGCGTGCGGGCCGTGCAGGAGATGATCGATTTCGCAGGCAGTGTGGTCGTCGCACCTGCGGTGAAGCGGTACATCGTCGAGCTTGCCGCGGCCACGCGTGACCGCACCGACCTGCGGCTCGGGGTGAGTCCTCGGGGAGCGATCGCCTTGGCCGTGGCCGCCCGCGTGCGGGCTGCCAGCCAGGGCCGCGAGTACGTCGTCGCGGACGACATCAAGACGTTGGCCGCACCGGTGCTGGAGCACCGCATGCTCGTGCGGGCCGAAGCCCAGCTGCGGGGCGGTTCTCCGCGCCAGGTTTTGAACGAGCTGCTTGCCCAGGTACCGGTTCCCGAGCAGTGGGCGGCGGTGTGAACCGGCGGGCCTCCGTCACCCAGACGGGGTGGTGGGGGATCGGGGTGGCGGCCACTCTGCTGGTGATCGCGTGGGTGTTCGGCTACCGGGGACTGTTCGTGGTCGCCTCGGTTCTGGCACTCAGCATCGTTGCTGCCGCCGGATGGCTCGTGAGCCGGCCGCGGGTTGGCGTAGAGCGAACGGTTGACCCGGTGCGGGTCGAGGCCGGCGATGTGGCGACGGCGCGGCTGGTCCTCGTCAACCTGTTGCAGCGGCGGACACCAGCCCTGGTGGCTCGGGAGAACTTCGGGGGCCGTGACATCGAGGTGTCACTGCCGTCGTTGGCGGCTGGCCAGCGAGCAGTTGTCTCCTACGCACTTCCGACCACTCGTCGGGGGATCCTCGGCGTCGGTCCATTGCGGGTGGGGTCGACCGATCCCTTCGGTTTCTTTCGGGCCCGCCAGGCCGAGGGAGCGGACGCAGCGCTCATCGTTCATCCCCGCTGGCGCCCGGTGGGGCCCTTCCGCTCCGGGCGCTCCGCCGAGCTCGACGGCACCACCACCCGTGAGACATTGCGCGGTGGAGTCGCCTTCCACAGCCTCAGGCCGTACGTCGCAGGCGACGACATGCGGCTCATCCACTGGCGGACATCGGCCAAGACCGGGTCACTGATGGTTCGTCACAACGTCGATGCCACCCTGCCGAGAGGCGCCGTGCTGCTCGACGTCAACCCCACGGACTTCGCCACCGAGGAGGCCTTCGAGCTGGCGGTCAGCGTGGCTGCATCGCTGGTCATGTCGGCCGGTAGCCACTTCGTCACGATGGAGCTGCGGACCACCTCCGGGCTGCGGCTCGGCGTACCGGCTGGCTCGTCGACCACGGCCGCCATGGATGTGCTCGCCCAGGTATCCCCGGTGGAGGGCTTGGCCGCCAGCGAAGCGGTGGTGCTGCTGCGAACCCTTCGCCAGGCGTGTGCGCTGGTGATCATCAGCGGTCGGCTCGAGGTGCCCGAGCTGGCACATCTGTCGTCGGTCGTCGACGGGTTCGACCACCCGACACTCGTCCTCACCGACGACGGCTCGCCGCCCGCTGGCCAGAGCCGGCTCACCACTCTCCGGGTGTCGTCCCTCGACGATTTCGCCCGCTCGTGGGACCGGAGGGTCCGGGGATGAGAGCCGTCGACCGATCCATCCCGCTGCGGCTGGCTTTGGCCGCGCTCGGCGCGCTGACCGTGGCCGCCGACCTGCACCGGGCCGTGCCGGGCGACTGGCTCCTCGTGGCAGGCGCCTTGGCCGCCGTTGCCGGTGCGGCCATCGGCGTGGTCAGTGCCCGCAGCCGCTGGCCCTCGAGCGTGGCCGCCCTGGCCGTGGCCGGCTCAGTCGTGGTCATCACGGCGGTGGTGGCCTCGTCCTCCCGGCGGCCGTATGCCGTCCCGGCACCCGCAGCGTTGCGCGATGCCGCATCGGCACTGGTGCGCGGATGGTCACAGGTGCTGAGCGCGGCGGTACCGCTGTCGCGCGAGCGGTCCACCGCGGCGGTCGCGCTCCTGATCATTGCGGTGGCCGCCTGGGGCGCGTCCGAAGCCGTGGTTCGTTCGGACAACCCCCTGCTTCCAGCGCTGTTCCAAGTTCCTTCGTTCTTTCTCGCCGAGATGGTGGCCGCCCCGTCCCGCTATCGCGTCCTGCCGGGCCTGGCGTTCGGGTTGATCGTGGTGCTCGGCATCGTGGCGCGGGCCTCGCTGCGGCGGCAGCCCGGACAAGCGGATGGCGCCACGCCCGCCATGGCGCCACGGCAGACGCCGGCGGCCATCCCGAGCTGGCTGCGGGTCCCGACCGGCGCCGCCAAGACGGGCTCCGGAGGGCCGGGAGATCGTCGTGCCCCGCTCGTGCGTGCGCTCAGCGGCCTGGTTGTTCTGGCCATCGCCGCGCCTGCTGCCACCGCGGCAGTGGGGTGGGTGGCGGCGGCGCGTATGCGCCATCCCTTCGACCCTCGGGATGTGCGTGAGCCGACGGTGACCCAGGAGACGCTCGTCCATCCGCTCTCGCGGCTCCAGGCCGAGCTGGCCGCGCCTCCGCGCGACGTCCTCGAGCTACGAACCGACCAGCCGCCGGTGGCATCCGGCTCCGGCGAACCTGTGCGCCTGCGGCTCGTGGCCCTCGACACCTACGACGGCTCCGCCTGGCAGGTCCCCTCCGTGCTCACCCGAGCGCTGGGCGGGCTGCCGCGTTCTTCCTCGGCGGGCACCGGTACGCCTGTCGACGAACGCATCACGCTGCACCAGCTCGACAGCCCATGGTTGCCGAGCCTCGGCTGGCCTGCCAGCGTGCGCATGGACGGCAGCGGTCGGGTCGGCTTCGACGCCGAATCCGGGAACCTCCTGTCGGGAACGTCCGGCGGGGCCAACGGCGCCAGCTATCAGCTCACCGCGACGGTGAGCCATCTCGGGCCAGAACAGCTGCGGTCCGCCACTGCATCGGCCTTTGACGCCAGGTACGTCAGGCTGCCCAACGGCGCCAGCCAGCTTCCCGGGAACCTCAGCACCGCGCTGGCCGCATCGGGCAGCGGTTACGACCGCCTCAATGCGCTGGCCGACCGTTTGCGCGGCGGGTACGCCTATGACCCCTCCAATGCTCCCTCCGGCCACTCGCTGGGGCAGCTGCGGCGCTTCCTTTCGGGCGATGTCCCGGGCAGCGCAGAGCAGTTCGCGACCGTCTTCGCCCTGACAGCCCGCCAACTCGGCTATCCCTCTCGCGTGGTCATCGGCTACCGGGCCGATGTGGGGCGTCTCGAGAACGGCCGAGTCCTGGCCGTGTCGTCCAAGGACCTCCACGCATGGCCCGAGATCCACTTCGACGGCATCGGCTGGGTGCCGTTCGAACCAACGCCCGACACGGCCCATGCAGTGCCGCCCCCGCCGGCTGCCCCCCAGACGAGCCTGTCGGGTGCGGCCCTCGGCGCAGCGGCGCCCCAGCAGCCTCTGGACCAGAGCCGTCTCGACCGGAACTCGCAGCGGGAGAAGCGCCCGGCGTTGGTCCTCTGGCAGCGGGTCGGTCTTGGCGTACTCGCCGTCCTGGCGGTCATCGGACTTGTCGCCTCGGGGCCTCCTGCCGCCAAGGCGGCTCGCCGGGCTCGCCGCCGGAGGGGGACGCCAACCGCCCAGGTGTTGGGAGCGTGGGCCGAGGCGCGCGACCGGCTGCGCGAGCACGGGCTCTCGTTCGCCGTGGGCAGCACGGCCAGTGAGGTGGCCAAGGCGGCCGAAGGATCGATCGGCCCCGACGCCGTGCATCTCGGCACGCTGGCCCCCTTGGTCGCCACGGCCGTGTACCGGCCGGAGGGGGCCACCCCGGAGAGTCCGGCCCTGGCCTGGGCTGCCGTGGGCCATCTCCGCCGCGGCCTCAACCGCCGAGCGGGCTCCCTGGGTCGAATGCGGGCCGCGCTCGATCCCCGCCCGTTGCGGCGACGGGGCGCCACGCCGGTAAAGGACAGCACGCCGGCAAAGGACAACCCGCAGGCGAAGGAGAAGCTGTCATGAGGCGCCGCTTGCTGTTCGTGCTCAGGGGCAGGTCCTGGGGCGGACTGGTCCGGGCCGCCGCGGTGGTGGCGTTACTCGGGCTCATCGTCGCCGCCGTGCAGTCGAATGGCTACACCCGTACCCGTCTGCGCCTGCAGCAGGGACTCGCCTGGCTGCCTACCGCGCACTATCCAGAGCTCGTTCAGGTGAACGGGAGCAGCGCCCGCGTGGCGGCTCGCACCAAGGTGTCGGAGAGCAGCGAGCTGGTCGTGACCCAGGCTGATGGCGGCAGCATCGTGACCAACCGCGACACGGGCGAACTGGTGAAGATCGACGCCAGCGAGTTCAGGATCTCGCCCGCGCTCAAGGTTGACGGCGCCGGCAAAGACCTCCGGGTCATGGGGGCCACCGATACGGCGCGCTACGCCGTGTCACCCGCCGCCGGGGTGGTGCGAGAGCTGCATGTGTCGTCCTTCGCGCTCGGAGGCGAGGTCGTGTCCGCCGGTCACCCGATATTGGTCACGGGGACGCCCGCAGGGAGGCTGTGGGTGCTCGACCCGGACGGGCCGGTGCTGCTACGGCTGGACGACGGTCGGATCAGCGCTCGGCGCTCGTTCGCCAGTCCGTCCATCGGCACGGTGCTTGCGCTCACCGCAGCCGGCGAGCGGCCCGTGCTGCTCACCGACAAGGCGGCGCTCGTCATCGACCCGGCCGACCTGTCAGAAGACAGTTTGTGCACCAGCGGCCCGCTTCCGTGGGCCGGGGCGGCAAGCCCGCCGCTGGTGGACCAACAACCCTCGGGCGTGCAGTCCGTCGTGCCCGCCGTGGTGGCGGATCGGGGTCGGTTGGTGTTGATCGACGTCTCCCAGCACTCCAGTTGCCCCGCGCTGCCCGTCGACGGGCCCGGCTCGCCATTTGTGACCTCCGCGGGCGCCTACGTGCCTGTGGCCTCGGCCAAGCAGTTGCGTTTCCTGGCGACGGGAGCCAATGACCTGGCCACGGTCAGCCTTCCCTTCAACGTGAACGCCGGCGATCGCCTGCAGGTGTTCGAGCACGAGGGCTACACCTGGGTCAACGACCTCGATGGCACGATGGCGGGCCTGCTGCAGCGAGAGACGATCACCGCGATAGCCAAGTTTCCAACGGCGGGCGGTGGGAGTGGCGTGGGAGCGGTCGCCGACCCGAACAACCCCATCCCGGGGTCGCAGGGGACCCCGGGGGGTGGGTCGCAACCGGAGTCCGAGGCCGACAAGGGTGGGCAGGGCGGTCAGCAGCCGTCGGACAAGGCGACCACCCCGACGACGTCGGGCAACGCCAACTCGGGTAACTCCAGCTCGGGCGGCTCCAGTTCGGCCAACTCCAGTTCGGCCAACTCCAGTTCGGCCAACTCCACAGCCGGGAGCTCAACGGCGAAACCGACCAACGGCGGGGCGTCGGGACCTGGCGGTCCGTCCCCATCGAATACGCCTCCGAGTGCTCCGAACCCCGCTCCCGGTACAGCGGCGACCACCCAGTCGACACCACCTGATCCCAAGGTGCTGTCTCCCTCACAGCCGGGGCCCGGCATCGACGCCCGGCAACCGACGGCCAAGCCGCCGGAGGGTCGCAACGCCGAGTTCAGCCTCTTTCCCCTCCAGCCGCGCGCCGGGGAAACGGTGCAGCTCGTTGCCAGCGACGGCACGGCCACGCGCTACGAGTGGACCGCGAGCAGCGGACGGAAAGGATCCGGGCGACTCTGGGCGGCGTCGTTCGCGACCGCCGGCACCTACGACGTCACACTCAACGTCGGCTACGCCGACTCGACCTCGCTACAGAGGGTCCGTTCCATCGTCGTCCTCCCGCTCGGCGCACCGAGACCGCCACAGGTCGCGTTCGGCTGTCAGCCGGAAGTCGTGCACGTCGGCGAGCAGTTGCGCTGCACCGATCAATCGTTGACCGATGGCCTGACCTTGCAGACGCGCCGGTGGACGATCGACGGCCAAGGATCGTCCTCGGATGTGAGCACGTCACAAACCTGGAACGCGCCCGGTGACCATGTGGTGGCGCTCTCGGTCACCACCTCCGATGGCACGGGCAGCGCCAGTCGGACCGTCTCCGTGCTGGCGCCGGGCGCGGCGGAGCCTCTGCAGGCCCGCTACGCCGTGAGCCGCCTGTTGGCCGCGCCGGATGAAGAGCTCCGTTTCGCCGACCAGTCGAGGGGTGGCCCGACGAGCTGGCGGTGGGACTTCGGGGACGGCTCCGGTTCTCCCTCACAGAACCCCACGCATCGGTGGAAAGAACCGGGCATGTACACGGTGAGCCTGCGAATTGCCGACGGCGACGGCCGAGCCGACACGTTCAGTGGCACCATCACGATTGCGTCCGGCGGGGTCAAACCGGTGGCACGCATGCTGTTGTCACCAGAGAACCTGGCGTCGGTGGATGAAGCGGTCACCGTCACCGATACCAGCTATCCGCAGGTCGACTCGGTCACGATCGACTGGGGCAACGGGAGGACACAATCGGTCAAACAGGGCAGCAACACGCCGTACCGATACGACAAGAACGGCACGTACACGGTCACCCTAATTGCCAGTAACGCGGCCGGCTCGGACTCGGTGAGCCAGACCATTCGGGTCGGCGACCTCGGACCCCTCACGCCGTCGTTCATCACCACACCGACCAAGGCGGTCGCCGGACAGTCGGTCATGTTCATAGACACGTCAGCCGGTGGACCGACATCGTGGTCGTGGTCGTTCGGGGACGGTGGGAGCGGTGACGGACCTGTGGCCACGCACGTCTACGCCAAGGACGGGCTCTACGAGGTAACGCTGAAAGTCGCCCGCTTCGGTCCGCCGCAAGAGGTGAAGGCCAACCTGCAGGTGGGGCCGTCCCGCGGTGAACCCAAAGGAAGCGTGTGGATCACCGGTCCGGCATCTTTGTCGGTGAACCAATCCGGCGCCTTCCGTGCCAACACCACTGGCGAGGTGAAGACCATCACCTGGGATTTCGGTGACGGGGCCAGCGCAGTTGGGGCAGATGTCACGCATGTCTTTTCCGCGCCGGGACCGAAGACCGTCACGGCGAAGGCCAGCGGACCAGCAGGTTCCGCTTCCGATGCCTTTGCGGTGCAGGTGGATCCGGTCCAACCTCTGCACGCCGATTTCGTGATGAACCCGGCCGTGCCGGTGCAGAACAGCATGTTGTCGTTCACCAATCTCTCGACGGGAAATCCCGACTCATTCACTTGGTCGACGTCGGGCGGCGTGTTCTCGACATCGGTCGACGCCACCTACTTCGTCGTCGACCAACCGTCGCTCACGATCACGCTCAAGGCCTGCAAGGGCCAGGTATGCGACAGCAAGACCGCCTCGACTGCGGTGACCCCGAATGAAAACCTCGTGGCGATCTTCACGTTCGCTCCGGCACCTGAAGCTGGTGTGGGCCAGACCGTGGCCTTCAACGACAAGAGCTCCGGCGGCCCCGACCGTTTGATGTGGACCTTCGGTGACGACAACTCCTCCAGCGCCCAGAGGAATCCGACCCATGTCTTCGCTAAGGAGGGCTTTTTCCCTGTCACGTTGGTGGCGTGCCGAGGGACTCAGTGCGTTACTACCGTGCAGGCGGTCACGGTGAAAGCGAGTGCTGTGCCCGAGCCAGGTACGGTTTCTTTCACGGCGACACCTGCTGCTCCGACGGCCGGCCAAACGGTGACGTTGACTGCCGCGATATCGCCCGACCCGCCGGTGTCGGCAAACTGGACAATCAACGGTGTCTCTGTCACCTCGTCCGGTGTGCACATGGAATATGTGATGCAGGCAGTGCCACAAGGAACCTACGACATCATCCTGAGCGTCTGCTGGAACGCTGATCGCGGCCTTGATCCGGGACAGGGGAATTGTCACGTGGCTCAGAAGTCGCTGGTGGTCAACCCCGCGTCGGCGACCACGCCGCCGACCCCGGGACCCGGTTCCACCACGCCGAACACCAGCCCGCCACCCACCAACTCCACCACGAGCTCGTCCACGACGTCGAGCACGTCCACGACAGCACCGACCACGAGCTCGTCCACCGCCACGACGTCACCGACCACGTCGAGCCCCCCCACCACGAGCTCTTCGACCACCAGCTCTTCGACCACGAGCACCTCTTCAGCGACCACCTCGTCAACCACGACGACAGCGCCGTCGACGTCCTCCTCGACGCCCCCGTCGTCGTCCGGCTCGGCCACGAGCGGTACGTCGAGCACGGCGACCAGCGCTGGCTCGACGCAGTCCGCGGCTCCGGCCGGCAGTGCACCGGGCGCCAGCTCGATCACCAAGCCCTAACCTTGTGAGCAGGGGGAAGCCCCTGATGACATCCTGTAGCCGTGACGTACTGCCTCGGCGTTGATCTCGGCACGACCTACTCCGCCGCCGCGGTGTGGCGTCGGGGACACGTGGCGCCCTCACCGCTCGGTCACGCCACCAGCGTCGTGCCGTCAGTCTTGTTCCTCACCGACGAGAACGAGATGCTCGTGGGCGAGGCGGCCGAACGCCGGGCGCAGAGCGAGCCGGCCGCGCTGGCTCGTGAGTTCAAGCGGCGTATGGGCGATCCGGTCCCGGTGGTCCTGCGATCGACGGCGATCGCTGTCGAGGAACTGACGAGCCGACTGCTCCGCTGGGTCGTCGACCGCGTGGTGGAGTTGGAGGGCTCAGCTCCGACGGCCATGGCGGTGACCCACCCGGCGAACTGGGGTGAGCACCGACGCAGCACGCTGCGGCGGTCGATCGAGTTGGCTGGCTTCGACGAGGTCAAGCTGCTCCCCGAGCCCGAAGCGGCGGCGATCGACTACGCAACCAAGGAGCGGCTGTCGCCCGGTGATCGGGTTGCGGTCTACGACCTCGGCGGCGGCACGTTCGACGTGGCCATCCTCGAGCTGGACGAGGTCAACGGCTATCGCGTGCTGGGCAGTCCGCAGGGGATCGACCACCTCGGAGGCGCCGACTTCGATCAGATGCTCGTCAACTTCGTGTGTCGGGCGGCCGGGCTCGACCCGCGGACGCTCGATGCGGGGGATCTGCGGGTTTCCCGCCAGTTGGCGGCCCTGCGCACCGCATGCGTCGAGGCGAAGATCGACCTGTCCGCGAACACGGCCACCGCAGTGGTCGTGAGCGTGGGTCAGCTCGACACGGAGGTGCGGATCACTCGGGCCGAGTTCGAGCACCTCATTCAGCGGCCGGTGTCGGCGACCATCGAAGCGGTCGATCGTGCGCTGGCGTCGGCCCATGTGAAGCCGGAGGACATCCGGGCCGTACTTCTGGTGGGAGGCTCTTCCCGGGTTCCCCAGATCGGGCGGGCGGTCTCGGCGGCACTGGGTCGGCCGGTGGCGGTGGACGCCCACTCGAAGCACGCGGTGTCGATGGGCGCGGCGTCGTGGGCAGCCGAAGCCAGCGGCCTGGGGACAGGGACGTCCGGCATCAGCCGAATCGATCGCGGGGCGTCGGGTGACGCGCGGCCGGCGCATCGCTCGGTCCGGCGAGCGGGGGAACCCGAGCGGGAGGATGAGGGTCGCAGCGGCCGCGGGCCGGGCGGACTTCCAAGCGATGTGGCCGCGCAGCCCAGTCTTCGCCGCTCGACCGCTCCTTCGGCAGCCGACAGCGTGCCGATGAAATCGTCGGAGCCGGTCGCGTTCTCGGACCCAGGCGATGCGTCGGGTCCGCCGGCGTCCGCCCACCTACCGGATGCCCCGTGTCCGCCCACCGCCGCCGGAGGCGTGATCGACCTACGTGGGCCACTGGTCACGCCGTCCCGCGAAGATGCAGCCGCATGGCTTGATCAGCCAGCCTCGCCGCCGAGCGTCGGAGCGCAGCCGTCGAGCGTTGAAGGGCAGCCGCCGAGTGCGGGAGCGCCCCCGCCGATGCCGCCCGCACCGGTTGAGCCGCTCACTGCTGGACCGGATCCTCTCGATCCGGGAGGCGGGGGTGGGGCCTCACCTCCTGTGGCGGCGCCTCCTGCGGGGTCACCTTCTGTGGCTGCGCCTCCTGCGGGGTCACCTTCTGTCCCCTCCCATGGGCTGCCCCTGGCTCCGCCGGTCGAGGAGCGGGCCGCGCAGCAGTCTGATCGGTGGCAGCGCGACCGGGTCGCCCCTCAGGGCTCGGGCCTGCGGCGAGATCGTCGGCCGCCTCCGGTGAGCCGTCCGGCCGCCGAGCCAACGCCTGTCTTTGTCACCCCTGCGCCGTCAGTGCCTTCCCGGGGAAGCGCCGGGACGCGCATCGCTGCGCTGGCCGCGGTGGTGCTCGTCATAGTGATCGTGGTGCTG
>JAXDQG010000488.1:0-4065 GCA_034667945.1 Acidimicrobiia bacterium
CGTCGTCGGCACCTGGAACATCGACCCGGTCCACACGGACGTGTCGTTCACCGTCCGCCACATGATGGTGAGCAAGGTGCGCGGGCGGTTCGAGACCTTCGCGGGGCAGTTCGTGACCGCGGAAGACCCGACCCAATCCAGCGTCACCGCCACTGTCGATCTCACGTCGATCAACACCAACAACGTCGACCGCGACAACCACATACGCTCGGCCGACTTCTTCGAGGTCGAGAGTCATCCGCAGATGACCTTCCGGTCGACCGGGGTCAGGGCCCATGGCAACGACTGGCTGCTCGACGGCGCCTTGACGCTGCACGGCATCACCCGGCCCATCACCTTCGAGCTCGAGGTCAACGGCTTCGCCAAGGACCCCATGGGCGGCACCCGCGTGGGTTTCTCCGCCAGCTCCGAGATCAATCGGAAGGATTTCGACATCAACACCAACATCCCGATGGACGGCGGCGGCGTGGTGATCGGCGAGAAGGTGCAGATCCACCTCGAGGTCGAGGCGGTGCTGGAGCAGCCCAGCGCCTGACGTCCCTGTGCAGAGGTCCACAGCCTTCTGCCCACCCCGCCGGGGCGCTGCCAACCCCTCCGCAGCGCCCCGGCGGTGTCGCGTCTCGCCCTGCCGCTATCTCGTCCCGCCAACCCCTCCCCGCCGGCGAGGGATGGTGATCTACGTTGGCTGGTCGAATCATGCAGGGTCGAACAATCAGGGGGAAGGCCATGGCCGACCGACGCTCGTTCTGGGCCTGGTGCATGGAGTCGGAAGAGCCCACCGACCAGGAGCGGGCGGAGCTGGCCGGACGGCTGTCGGAACGTTACGGCGTCTCGCTCCAGCCCCGGCCGGTGCCCAGGGCCGAGGACGCCGCGCTACGGGCACCACGGATCGCGGTGCCCGACTCGCTCGCCGCCTGGTGTAGCACCACGACCTACGAACGGGCATTCCACGCGTACGGCGCCCACTTCACGGACCGTACCCGGGCCTTCAACCTCGACTTCCCCAACCCCCCCGACGTCGTGGCCCACCCGAGCGACGACACCGAGCTCGAGAACACCCTGGACTGGTGCGCCAGCAACGGCTACACGGCCGTGCCCTACGGCGGTGGGTCGTCGGTGGTGTGGGGCGTGAACCCGCCGGAGCGCTGCGAGGCTTCGGTAACCATCGCCTTGGACCGGATGAACCGCGTGTTGGAGATAGATCCGATCTCGCGAGCGGCGCGAATCCAGGCGGGAGTGCTCGGTCCTCAGCTCGAGGATCAGCTGAGACCCCACGGCTTCACGCTGCGCCACTTTCCCCAGTCATTCCGCTTCTCGTCCCTCGGCGGCTGGATCGCTACTCGCTCGGGTGGGCACTACGCCACCAATCACACCCACATCGACGACTTCGTGGAGTCCGTCCGCATGTTGACGCCCCGGGGCTGGTGGGAATCGCGCCGCCTGCCCGGCTCCGGGGCCGGCCCGTCGCCGGACCGGATGGTCCTCGGCAGCGAGGGCATCCTCGGCATCATCAGCGAGGCCTGGATGCGGTTACAGGCCCGCCCCCGGTTCCGGGCCACCGCCGGCGTCACCTTTCCAACGTGGGCTGACGGCTACGAGGCGGTCCGACAGATCGTCCAGGCGAAGCTGTGGCCGGCCAATTGCCGCATCCTCGACCCGGCGGAGGCCGGCCGGGCCGCCGGGATGGACGGCCAGCAATCGCTGGTCATCGTCAGCTTCGAGTCGGCCGAACTGACCCAGCGGCACAACATCGCCCAGGCGGTCGAGGTCGCCCGCTCCTGTGGCGGCCAGATCCCGGATGACGAGATCCGCGTCGACGACGGTGAAGGCGCGCCGACAGGACGGGAGGGCGCGGTGGGCGCGTGGCGGGACGCCTTCATCGGAGTCGGCCCAGGAGTCGAGACGTCGCTCGGCCTGGTCGCCGACACCTTCGAGACCGCCATCACGTGGGACCGCTGGCCGGAGTTCGACGCGGTGGTGCGCGACCGCATCAACCGGGTGCTCAAGACGGTCTTCGGCCACGATCCGATGCTGTCGTGCCGCTTCACCCACGTGTACACCGACGGACCGGCGCCGTATTACACCTGGTCGGGCTTCGGTCGGCAGGGTTCGGAGATCAGCATGTGGCAGGACGTGAAGTCGGCCGCCAACGAGGCGGTTGTGGAGGCCGGCGGCACCGTCACCCATCACCACGCCGTCGGTCGCATGCACCGTCCCGGCGGTTACGACCGGCAACGTCCGGACCTGTTCGCTGACGCCTTGAGGGCGGCCAAGAAGTCGCTGGACCCCGGCGGCATCCTCAATCCCGGCGTCCTCATCGACCCCTGACTCTCATCGACCCCTGACTCTCATCGACCCGTGACCGGGGCCTCCGCTCGGCGCTCCTCCTCCGGGGGCCGGACCGACCTGAACATCACCAGGAGCGACACGTCGTAGACGATCTTCAGCGACCCGGCGATGAGCAACGGCCAACCGAAATCGGTCCGAGACAACAGCAGGCCCGACAGGGCGGGACCGGCCGCCGAGGCCAGGGAGCGCGGCACGTTGGTGACGCCTGCTGCCGCGGCCCTCTCCTCGGGCGGCACGACGGCCATCACGTAGGACGTGCGAGCAGGCACATCCATGGTGGAGAGCGCCGAGCGGGCCAGGAGGAACGCGATCGCCAGCGGTGCGCTCGGCATGAGCGCAGCGGTGATGAGAAACAGTTGAGCCGGGAGGTGGGTGAACACCATGGTGTTGACCAGGCCGAACCGCCGGGCGAGCCGAGCCGACAGCGGCATGGAGGCTGCGGTGAACAGGCTGGACCAGAAGAACACCGCGCCAGCCGTGGCGACCGGCAGGTCGAACCGGCGGAACAGCCACAGCGCCACCATCGACTGCACCGTGAATCCGCCGGCGAAGGAGTCAAGGCTGAAGAGCGCGGAAAGTCGCAGCACGACAGAGCGTGACTGGTGGAGGCCGCGGGCCGGCGCTCTCGTCTGGGGCTCCGCCGCCGGCGAAAGTCCTCTGTAGACGACGAGGGCGACCACACCGACGAGGCCGTAGACGAGAAAGGCCGCCCGGGTAGCCGTCAGCTCAGAAACGCCGAGCCGATCGGCCAAGGTCGACGGCAGACCCGCGGCCAGTGCGCCGAAGGCCCCGGCCAGCGACCCCAGCAGTGCGTAGCGAGCGAAAACGGCCGTGCGCTGCTCGGGCGTCACGGTCTGTGGAAGGATGGCTTGCTCGGTCGGCAGGAAGACCGACACGTCGCCGGATGTCGGGTTGAGCGTCCCAGCGAAGCCCACCACGGCCAGCGCGGCGAAGGCTGAGAGCGAGGCGAATCCCACGCCCGTGGCCATCATGAGAACGGCCGCGGCCAGCAGCACGGTCCGGCGGGGCCACCGTCCGCCAGCCAGGGCGACGACCAGCGTCAAGGACGCCGAGCCCACCAGCGTCGACGTGCCGATGAGGCCGATGCGCGTGGCCGAATAGCCCAAAAGGCCGAGATGCACGGGCAGCAACACGCTCAGCATCCCGTCGACCAGTCCGCGCATGGCGCGCATGGCGACCACCCGATGGGCATCGGAAGTCAGCCGCAGCCGGTCACCGGCTGCCGGCCTGGATACCCGTCCGTCGGCAGCCGCCTTCACCGCATGCGCCCGTCGTCCGCGTCTGCGCTGGTCTCCTCGGGTTCGCGCTCGGGGGCCCCCCGTGCCTCCGCCCTGGCAGCGCCTGCGGCATCGGCCGTGCGCTCGGAGGCATCGACGGCGTCCGCCCGGGTCCAACGCGCCAGCTCCGGCATGAGCACAGCGATCACGCCGACACCGAGGACGCAGGCCAATCCGCCCGAGATGGCCGAGATCCGCGGGCTCGTGAGACCGGCGACGGCACCCGACTCAGCATCGCCCAGGCGGGGGCCACCGGTGACCACGGCGATGTGCACCGCCGAGAGGCGCCCGCGCAGGTGGTCCGGCACGGACAGCAGCAGGATCATGTTGCGGAACACGGCCGAGATCACGTCACCGGCGCCGGCCACCGCCAACAGCACGAGCGCTACGAACAGCGAGTCGGTCAGGGCGAAGCCGG
>JAXDQG010000489.1:0-2673 GCA_034667945.1 Acidimicrobiia bacterium
ATCGGCGTAGGCGGACAGCCACTCCAGCGGCTCCATCAGGTGGCTGTCGGCATCGAGGATGGACAGGTCCCGGGCGTAGGTCACGTGCTCCCCCTGGTCGTGCGTCGCTCCCGGCCAGCATGGCACAGCCGGCGCACGAGCCCGTCAGCCCCGCGACTCGTCTTCTGGCCCCGGCTCGGGACGCCGGGGTGGATCGACCGGCGCTGCGGGTGGCTCCTCATGATCAGCGTCGTCCGGCCACGGCCCGTCCGGCCAAGAGCCCTGCTCGTCGATGGACCGGCCTGCGGGGCGACCTTTGCCGACCCAGCCCCCGCCGAAGCCCGGAGGCGCACCGCTCCCGCCCAGACCGCCGAGGATCCTGCCACCCCTGCCGAGGCTGCCACGTCGTGCTCCGCGGCCGGGCCGTCCCCCGCCCCTCGACCAAGGGCCACCCAGACCCATGGGTCCTGCCGCACCGAACGGACCCTCGCTGGAGGTCTGGCCTGGGTCAGCGGGCGAGCGTCGGCGCCCGCCCCGTCCGGAGTCTGAACCCCACTCGGGTCGCCACTCGACGTCGTCGGCCGCCACCCGCTCGGGAGACGCTTGCGGGCTCCGTCCGGTCGGCCGGGACACGGGAGGCGCATCGTTGGGCCCGCGCGCCTCGGGATCCCGCCCCTCATAGCCGCGAAGCAGGGCAATCCGTTCGCCCAATGGCGGGTGGGTGTCGAAAAGCCGCCCGAAGGTGCCCTTCTGGCCGTCGCGGTCGAGCGGCGACTCGATCCACAGATGGGCAGTGGCATGACTCGTCTGGTTCACCACGGTCGAGTCGGCCTCGAGCTTCTCGAGCGCTGAGCGAAGACCGGACGGGTAGCGGGTGAGGTCGACGGCGCTGGCATCGGCCAGCGCTTCCCGACGACGGGACAGCGCAGCCCGCAGCAGCATGGCCGCCGGGACGGCGAGCAGGTAGAGCAGCAGGCTGAGCAGATAGAAGGCGCCGGCGCCGCCGCCCTCGTCATCCCTCCGATCACCGCCGCCCGCCAACGCGCCGAACCAGGCCAGGCGCAAGAGGAGGTCGGTGACCACCATGATCCCGCCCACCGTGAGGACCGCCAGCGTCATCACCGATGTGTCGCGGTTGCGGACGTGGGACAGCTCGTGGGCCATCACGCCTTCCAGCTCCCGGCGGCTCATCAGGTCGAGCAGGCCGGTGGTGGCAACGACCACGGCATGCTTCGGATCTCGGCCCGTGGCGTAGGCGTTGGGAGCCGGGTCGGGAACGACGTAGACGTCGGGCATAGGGATGCCGGCGGCGATGGCCAGACCCTCGACCACGTTGCGGAGCTGCTGGTATTGGGGGCCGGTTGCCGGACGGGCCCCTGTGATCGAGAGGGCTGCCCGCGTGGAGCCGAGGTAGGAGATCAGGACATAACCGGCCGCTACCGCAACGGTGATGCCGAGCACCAGCGGCTGGAACACCACGTGAGACGTGCAGCCGGCACCGCGGCTGGAGGCGCTCGTCGAGCCGGCGGCGCAGCTGCGGCTGCGGTAGCCACCGAAGATGAAGGCGACCGCGTTGGCCACGATGAGCAGCAGGGCGAATGTCGCGCCGAGCAGCAGGACGCTCCGACGCCGGTTCGCCCGGATCTCGTCCAGATAGCCCGAAGCGCCCGTGATGTTCATGGCTGCTCGTGCAGGCACGGCTGCTCGTACAGGCTCGACACGTTTTCCACCGACCGCGAGGTTACGGGCCGGAGGGGCCATTCAAGCGACACCTACCACTTGTGACCAGGTCGGATACCGACGAGCACGGCACCCGGGCCCGGAGGCAAATATGAGACAACTATGGCGGAAGATGTCGTGGGCCGTCGTGCCCGCGCTCCTCGTCGGGGGGCTGACCGCCGGTGGGCTCGCCGCGGCACAGTCGACGACGGCGCCGAGCAACTCACCGTCGGCTACTCCGACACCTCGTGTGTTCTTCGCCATCAGCCCGACGCGCATCCTCGACACCCGCTTCGGCATCGGCACCACCCCCGCCGGACCGTTGGGCGCCGGAGGCAACATCACCCTCAGAGTTGCGGGCGTCGGCCAGGTGCCGGCGAATGCCACCGGGGCCGCAATCAACGTGACCGTGTTCGGCACGTCCGTCGAGTCGTTCCTCACCGTTTGGCCGACCGGCACGAGCCGACCGAACGCATCACTTGTCAACCCGCAGCCGAATTTGGTGTTGTCCCAAGCGGCCAACCTCGGCTTGGAGGCGGTCAACTCAACATCTACAACGCCGCCGGCTCCACCCAGGTCGTCGTTGACCTCGTCGGCTACTACCAAGACACCAGTGACGTGCCCGGCCTGAACGGCGAGGCGCACTTCATCACCGGCACCGCTGATCCCGCCGCCAACCAGGGCGCGATCGGGGACATGTACATCAACAACACCAACGGCCTTTTATGACGGTCGAAAAGTGGTTCTGACCTGAGCTTATAGTGGATTTACATGTCGCCGATCATTATTCTACGTTCCCATATGTGCCGTGGACGTTCCCACACCACCACGTGGCGGCGTGGTGCGGCCGCCGGCCAACGCCTCGGTACGCTCGGCCGCTTCAGCATTGTGGTCGATGGAGAGCGTGGCCTGAATCGCCACAGGAACGGCGAGTGTCATCCTTGAGGTGTGGGAAAGAAGACCAACCGCGGAACG
>JAXDQG010000490.1:0-8573 GCA_034667945.1 Acidimicrobiia bacterium
CCGGGCTGGAGATGGCGCTCGAGGTCGGGGCACAGCCGCACGGCCACTGGTCGGGCTGTCATGCCGTTGGGTGGGATCTCAACTCACCGCCCTATGGCGACCTGGCGGTGGGCGACAACTTCCAGAAACACTCCTATCCCCTCGGCATCATGGTGAACGCCCGGGGCGAGCGGTTCGTCGACGAGGGTGCCGACTTCCGCAACTACACCTACGCAAAGTACGGCGCGGTCATCCTCGCCCAGCCCGACATGTTCGCCTGGCAGATCTTCGACGCCAAGGTGGTCGACCTCCTGCGCGACGAGTACCGCATCCGCCAGGTCACCCGGGTGCGGGCCGACACACTCGAAGAGCTGGTCACGAAGCTTGAAGGGGTAGACCCCGCCCGCTGCCTCGAGACCCTGCAGGCCTTCAACAAGGCCGTCCGGGTCGACGTCCCCTTCAACCCGGCCATCAAGGACGGGCGGGGAACCGAGGGCCTCCCGGTACCCAAGTCGAACTGGGCGAACCCGCTCGACACCCCGCCGTACGAGGCCTACGCGGTCACGTGTGGGGTGACGTTCACCTTCGGCGGACTCAAGATCACCGCCGACGGCGAGGTCGAGGACACCGCCGGCCAGCCGATCCCGGGCCTGTACGCGGCAGGAGAGCTGGTGGGCGGGCTCTTCTATCACAACTACCCCGGTGGCACCGGCCTCACCTCGGGCGCAGTGTTCGGCAAGATCGCCGGTGCGGCGGCCGGCACGGCTGCGACGACGCCAGGCCAGGAGGGGCCTGGCCAGGAGGGGACTGGCCAGGCCTGACCTATTCGAAGATCTCCTGGGCGGCGAGGTCCGCCACCCGATCCGGGTCGTAGCCGAGCATCTCGGTCAAGACCTCCCAGGTGTGCTCACCGAGCAGCGGGGCGCGGCGATCCACCCGTGCCGGGGTGCGGGACAGGGTGAAGCGGGCGTTCTCCAGCAGGCATCCCCGATCGGGGTGCTCGAGGGCGAGGATGTGACGCTGATGCGCCAGCTGCGGGTCGGCGAGCAGATCGGCGCTCCCGGCCACGACGTGCGCCGCCACTCCGGCGGCCTGGAGCTGTTCCTCGATGTCAGCGGTGGACCGCTGGGCCGTCCATTCGGCAACGACGGCGTCGAGCTCGTCCGAGCGGGCCACGCGCCCCGGCGCCGTGCTCAGCTCCGGGTCAGCGGCCAGGTCGGGACGTTCGAGCAGCCGACACAACGCCAGCCACTGGTCGTCATCCGCGCACGCGACTGCCACCCACCGGTCCTCGCCTGCAGCCGGATAGACGCCGTGAGGTGCCATGTCGAGGTCTCGGTTGCCGTCGCGGCTCCAGATCCGCCCGTTCACCGTCCAGTCCAGAACGGCCGGCGCCAGGAACTGGATGGCCGCTTCCGCCTGCGCCACGTCGACGTGCTGACCCTCTCCGGTACGCCGACGATGGTCCAGGGCGGCCAGGAGCGTTGCCACCATGACGTGCGACGAGATGTAGTCGGTGTAGGCGCCGTAGGGCCCGGCGGGCGGCCGGTCCGGCCATCCGGCGAGGTCGTAGAAGCCGGTGATGGCCCCAGCCAGGTTGCCGTAGCCGGCGAAGTCGGCCAGGGGGCCGGTCTGGCCCATCAGACACGTGGAGAACATGATCAGATTCGAGTTGATCTCTCGCAGCTGGGGCCACGACATGCCCCATTTCCGCATCGCTCGCGGCGAGTACGACTCGACGACCACATCAGCCCAGCGCACCAGGTCCTTTGCCACCTCGACCGAAGACGGCTTCGACATGTCGAGCGCGATGCTCAGCTTGCCGGCGTTCATGTCGTCGAAGGTGGCGCTGGCATCGAGGCCCTTGCCAGCCTTCCACTGCGGCATGAGGGCGCGGGCGCCGTCGGGACGCCGGGTCGACTCGACCTTCACCACGGTGGCGCCGAAGTCGGCCAGGACCCGGGTGAACGACGGTCCGGCAATCGCCCAGGTGAAGTCCAGGACCTTCACGCCGGCCAGGGGCAGCGCGTCCGCCGGGTGGCCGTCGGCGGGTAGAGGCATTGCCGGGCCGGACTCCTCCACCGCCGGCCGGCGCGAGGACTCCGCCAACGGCGGGCGGCGCACCGGCTCCGCCAAGCCAGAGCCGCGGGGAGCCTCCGCCAGCACCTCGGCCGTGTGCTCACCGGGTGCCGGGGCGCGGCCCAATCGGGTGAGAGGCGTGGCCGACAGCTTGGCAAACGGTCCAGGTACGGCCACCATCCGGTTGCTGTCCTGAAACAAGGGGAGGTGATCCCAGAAGTCCCGTGCCGCCAGCTGGGCGTTGTTCTCCAGATCGGCCGCTCGCAGCACCGGTGCCATGAACAGCCGCCGGGCAATGGCACCCTGCAGCAATTCGTGGCGCGACTTCGAGGACGTGAACGCCTCTACCGCAGCCTTGGCCCGTTCCCAGTCCTCGATGGACTCGTCACGGCGGCCGAGCGCCATCCCGTAGTCGATCCAGTCCTTGCCCGCCATGGCCTCGTCGCAGAACCCCTCGTCGAGCAGCCACTTCATGAGCCGTGCCGTGCCCCGTCCCATGTTGGGCCCGAAGGCATGGGTGATGGAGACGAAGCCGTCGGCTGCCGGATAGAGAAACCGGATCGCCACCCGGCCGGTCGCCATCCCGCCCGCGGACCGGCGGGGAAACGGCGTTCCCACCCCGGCGCTCAGCAGCGCTCCCTGCGTGGACAGCGCGGCCGCCCGAGTGGCTGACACGTCGACGTGTTGGCCCTGGCCCGATCGTCCCCGCTCGTAGAGCGCCAGGATGGCCGCCCCCGCCGCGGCCGCCCCGCCGAAGAGGAACCCTTGCGGCACAGCCAGCCGAACGGGTGGCCGGTCGGCGTCGCCGGTGGGTAACAGCCCGCCAGAGGCGGCTGACACCGTCAGGTCGGTCGCCGCCCAGTTCGCCTTGGGTCCGTCGATGCCGAACGGCGTGATCGACACGTGGACCAGGTGGGGGTGGGCCCGCGCGACCTCCTCCAGCTGGAGACCGGTGCGCTCGCGCTCGGCCGGATCGGCTGATTCGACCAGCACGTCGGCCCCGGCCAGCAGTCGGTCCAGGACATCCCGACCACCTCTCGTCGCCAGGTCCGCCGTGACGCTTCGCCGGCCCCGTCCGTAGGCGGCGTGAGTCAGCGAGCGTGCATGAGGGGGCACGTCGGGGTCGGTGGCCAGCGGAGCCTGAGTCCGGGCGAGCGAGCCGTTCGGCGGATCGACGGCGATGACGTCCGCGCCCAACGCGGCCAGCAGGTATCCGGCCATGTGGCCTCGCTGGTCGGTCAGGTCGATCACGCGATACGGCGACAGCGGCACGCCGTCGATCCTGCTCCCGCGGCTCGTACCGCCGCCAGCGCGCTGGGTAGCTCAGGGAGTCAACAGGACCCGGCCGAAGGCTCGCCGACTCTCGATGTACCGGTGGGCCTCGGCCGCCTCCGACAACGGGAAGGTCCGATCGATCACCACGGCGAGCTCGCCGTTGGCCACCCGGCCGATGAGCCGCTCGATCATCGCCCGGGTGCGTTTGGGATTGCGGCCCATCTCGGCACCGAGGAACACCCCCGTGATCGAGCCGTTCTTCTGCATGAGCGGCCAGATGTCGGGCGGATGCTCGTCCCGCCCGGCCCGGCCGACCCAGCTGATCCTGCCGCGGTACGCCAGAGCGGCGATGCTCTGCTCGAGCACCCGTCCGCCGACCGGATCGACGACGAGGTCGACCCCGGTTCGCTCGGTCACCGCCAGCACCTCGCGCAGCAGATCGCCGGTGGCGTAGTTGATGCCGTGGTCCATACCGAACTCGTGGAGGCGCAGAAGACGCTCGTTGCTCGAGGCTGTGGCCAGGACCGTCGCGCCCGCGGCCTTGGCCAGCTGAATGGCCGCCAGGCCGACACCGCCGGCACCGGCATGGACCAGCACGATCTCGCCGGCCTGCAGATGGCCGAACTCGAAGAGGCAGTCGTCCGCCGTGCCGAACTCGATGGGGATGCACGCCCCTACCTCCGGCGTGAGGCCTTCGGGAAGGGCGTAGGCCGACCGGCCCGGCACGCTGACCAGCTCCGCGTGGGAGCCGGCACCCATGGTGGCGACGACCGGTTGCCCGGGTGACAAGCCCGTCACGTCCTCGCCCACCTCGACCACGGTGCCGGCGGCCTGATAGCCGACGACGTGTGGCCGAGCGCCCATGACGCCGCCTTGGCGGTGGAGGAGATCGCCGCCCTGAATGCCGACCGCGGCCACTCTCACAACCACGCCGTCCCGTCGCAGCTCCGGATCGGGAACGTCCTCGTAGCGGAAGACGTCCGGGCCGCCGGTCTCGTAGTACACCGCTGCCTTCATCCCCGCAGCTTCGCGCGCCGGATGGTCGGAGGGCGCCTGGGGCCCGGACGCTGTTCGCACGTCCAGACCCACGCGGCAGATCAGCGGAGCGTCAGAGCACTTCGGCGGTGTGCTCGCCCAGCAGCGGCGCCCGCGACAGCGACCACCACCCGTGGTTGTCCCGGAAGGGCGCCCCGGGGCGGAGGAACGGCCCGAGCTTCGGATGATCGGTTGGCTCGAAGAAGCTCACAGCCTCCAGATGCGGGTCGACAGCCAGGTCGGCCACGGTGTTCACCGGGGTCACCGGGATACCTCGGCGCTGGCCCTCCTGGAAGAGCTCAAGCTTGGTGAACTCCTTGGTCACCGCCTCGGTCCACTCGTCGACCAGGTCCTTGGTCTGAGCCCGCATGGCGATGTCGTAGAACGTCTCCTCGAGGAAGATGTCGTTCCCGGTCACGTCCTGGATCCAGGTCGCCATGGCCAACCAGTGCGCCGGCTGCAGCACGAGGAAGCTCACATGGCCGTCCTTGCAGGGATACAGGCCGAAGGGGCTGCTGACGTCACGGCGGTTGCCGAGGCGGTTGCGATGCACCAGGTCGTCGAGGAACAGCGGCGCGCCCGTCTCTGGCGAGATCGCCAGGCAGCATTCCTGCATGGAGATGTCCACGAGCTGGCCCTTGCCCTCGGGATGGGCGGCTCGGGCCCGTAGGGCCAACATCACCGACGCAGCCGTGTTGAGCGCAGCCAGCTGACAGGCCAGCTGCACCGGACCGGCGGGGGTAACCGGAGGGCTGTGGGGAAAGCCGGTCACGTAGAGGACGCCCGAAGACGCCCACGCCACAAGGTTCGAGCCCTGCCACGAGCGCCGGGGGCCGGTCTGGCCGAACGGCGTGACCGACGCCCACACCACCTGTGGGTTGCCCTGGCGAACACCGTCCCATGTGCCAGGAGCGGAGGACTCGACCACGACATCGGCGGTCGAGATCAGCTGCTCCAGCCTCCGACGCCCTTCGGCCTGCTCGTAGTCGATGACGACACTTCGCTTGCCCTGGCCCAGGTACGCGAACCAGAGGCTGTTCTCCGGTGGCTCGACCGCGTCGAGGAACGGTGGCAGCCGGCGCAGCGAGTCGCCCGCCGGCGGCTCGACCTTGACGACGTCCGCGCCGAGGCCTGCCAGCAGCATGGTCCCATACGCGGCGGGCAGACCGGCCAGATCGATGACCCGCGTGCCTTGCAACGGCCCGCTCACGACGCCCCCTCGATGTTCGGAACCAGCACCGGGAGGTAACGGTCGTAGGGCCGCTGCAACACGAGGTCGGGTTGCATGGCGGTGAACGCGGCGCCTGCCTTCACCAGGTTCTCGACCTCCTCTGGCGCCATGCCGGCCACCTCGCACAACACGCTGACGGTGTGCTCGGCCAGCTCGGGTCCCGCGGTGGCGGTGTGGCCCGGCGTCCCGGTCAGGCGCTGGGGATTGCCGCCGAAGAGGTCTCGGCCGAAGCGGGTGTTGGGCCGCACTTGGTACCAGCGTCGGTCACGCACCTGCGGGTCAGCGAACAGCGCCTCGTTGTCGAGCACCGCATAGGCGGGCACGCCGGCTTCCTGCAGCCTGGCGGCCAGATCATCGGCCGAGTACTCGGCGGTCCAGCCGGACAACAGGTCGTCGAGCTCGTCATGGTGGGCTGCACGCCCGGCCGCCGCTGCGAAACGGGCTTCGCCGGCCCACGGCGGATTGCCGGCGACCCGGCCGAGCGCGCCCCAGGCATCGTCGCTGGTCACGCTGATGGCGATCCAGCGGTCGTCGCCTCGGGCGGGGTACACGCCTTCGGGCGCCGAGCCGGGCTGGCGGTTGCCCATGCGGGTCTGCAGGCGGCCGGTGAGCTGGTAGTCCAGAAGGAACGGGCCGAGCAGGGCGACCGTGGCCTCATACTGCGACCCGTCGACGAAAGTGCCTTCGCCGGTGCGGTCACGATGGGCGAGGCCCGCCAGCACGGCGATCAGGCCGTGCAGGCCGGCGGAATAGTCAGGCGGCGCGACCGTCGCCACGCCGGAGGGCTCCTGGTCGGGGTAGCCGGTGAGCTCGTCCAGCCCGACCAGCGGCGCCTGGTTGGGGCCCCACGACAGGTACTCGTAGTACGGCTTGCCCGCATCGGTCCCAAATCCGGGCAGGGCCACGTAGACCAGGTCCGGCCGGATCTGCCGGGCGTCCTCGTAGCCGAGACCGAGCGCTTTCACTGCCGGTGCGGAGTAGTTGGTGATGAGAATGTCGCACTGCGCCAGGAGCCGTCGGGCGGCGGCGATGCCGTCGGGATGTTTCAGGTCGAGGCCGACGCTTCGCTTGCCGGCTGACATCTCGCTCACGTACGGGCCGGTGTCCAGCCACGCCCCCATCAGCTCGATGTCCTCGCGGTCGCGGGCCCAGGCCGAGCCGAACAACCGGGCGACGTCGGGATTCTTGGGTGACTCGACCTTGAACACATCGGCACCGTGATGGAGCAGGTAGCGACCGCAACTCGGTGCGGCGATCGCGATGCTCAGCTCGAAGACGCGCAGGCCTTCGAGAGGCCTCGCCGTGTTGTCCCCGGGCACGATCCCTCCTTCGCTCGGCCGGGCCCCCCTGGATCGGGCGACCTCCTGCTCGGCCGCGGCGGCTGTGAATTCTGACACGTCCGGTCGGAGCGCGCGGAGTCGGCCGGGAAAGGTTGTCGCCGGGGTGGAGTTGGCGCTGGTCGCTAGGCAGGCAGTCGCTTGGTGTCGATGTTGTACAGGTCGACCGTGTTGCCCCAGACCATCTGCTCCTGCTCGTCCTCGGGGACATCGCGGAACAGGTCGTGCAGGATCTTCATGGAGTGCGGCCAGATGGCGTCGTGGTGGGGGTAGTCGTTGCCCCACAGCAAGCACTCGAGCCCAATGAGGTCGCGGGTGCGGACGCCAGCCTCGTCGTCTTCGAAGGTGACCGAGAAGTTCCGGCGGAAGTACTCCGAGGGCTTCATCGTGAGGTAGTCGACCGCCTCGGACGGCGTGCGGTAGGTGGCGTGGTCCAAGCGCTGGAGGAAGTGGGCCACCCAGCCGATCTCGAACTCACTGAGCACAAAGCGGAGACGGGGGAAACGTTCGACCACGCCGCCGCAGATCAGGTCGACCGCGGAGTTGGCGGCCGAGGTGTGCAGGAAGGTGTATCCCTTGATCGACCACGCCGGAAGCCCCCAGTGCGGAGCCAGGCCGCCGTCCCAGGTGGCGCCGGTGAATACGTGCATGGTGAGTGGGACGCCGATCTCGTCGGCCGCCGCCCAGAAGCGGTCGTAATCGGGATGACAGTAGGGGCGATCAGGCGGCACGTGGGCCGGGATGGCAAAGCCCCTGACACCTTTCGCTGCCGCCCGCTCGAGCTCGGCCAGGGCGAGGTCGATGTCGGGAAGGCTGAGGCAGCCGATGCCGATCAGCCTGTCTGGCGCGGCGGAGCAGTACTCGAGCACCCAGTCGTTGTGGCGCTGGAAGACCGCGGCCACGACGTCACGCTCGGGGATGGCAAAGGTGAACAGGTTGATGCTCGGGTACATCACCTCGCCGACGATGCCGTCCTGGGTCTGTTCGTCGAGGCGCTTGTGCGGGTCGAGCACGCCGGGATTGAGCCCGGCGTAGCCCCGGGAGATGCGCTCCTGCGTGGCGGGATCGTCGAGGCGGTTGCCGGCGATGCCCAAGCGCCCGATGGGAATCGGCGGCGAGCCGGGAAGGAGCACAAATTCGCCCGGCCGCCCCTGGTGGCCGTTCACGATCTGCGGGGCCCGGGACCCGAAGCGCGCCTCCAGGCCGCTGAAGACCTCGGGCGGCTCCACGACGTGACTGTCACAGGAGTAGTACCGCATGTCTCGTCCTCCCCAGCACCGAGCGGGCGCCGTGCCGACGCGAGTTTGCCACCTACGACCGGTGCGACCCGAGCCAATGCGCGCTTCCGGGCGTAGCGAGGGAGGAGCGCCGGGGGGCGGGCCGGTGTTCCTGTCCGGGGCGTCGCCACCCGAGCGTGATCCAGTCCGGGACCGCGCCTGGCGAGCCCATGACACTGTGGCGGTGCGACCACACAACGTGGTTAACCTGGGGAGGAGTTGCGACTTTTCCGCGCCTAGACATCCCACGGGGGGAACGTGTCAAGCGGCTTCTGTGGCGCGGTGTCCCCAGGCGAGGTGTTCGTCGTAGGGGGTGTGGTGGCGGAGGCAGCCGTGGAGGATGCCGACGAGCCGGTTGGC
>JAXDQG010000491.1:0-4157 GCA_034667945.1 Acidimicrobiia bacterium
CCGGGTGATCACCCCCAGCCCGCCGACATGGGCCACCGGCAGGCAGCACAACCAGTGGTGGCGGTTCGGGTCGATGCCCAGGAACGACGAGGTCGCCGCCGACGAGGCCGCCAAGGCGTCGTGGGTCAGCACTACCCCCTTGGAGGCGCCCGTCGTCCCGGACGTCGCTACCACCACGGCATCGCCCGTCTCCACCGGCCGCCCGCCGCCCGGCACCGACACAGCGTCGCCGGGCGAACTCACCACCCGGACCGGCGCCAAAGACTCCACCAGCCGATCCACCGCCTGCCGAGGAAGACGGGCATCAACCGGCAGCACCGCGTCGTCGGCATCCCACGCCCGGCGAAGCTCGTCCACGAAGGCCGGCCCGGGCGGCAACCACACGGCGACCAGGTCACCCGCCACGAGCGCCGCTCCTCGTGAGCATCAAGCGCCAACCAGCTGGGCAGTCAGCGCGGCGGGCTCCGCGGCCGGCAGCTGGCAGGCGTAGTTCCGGCAGACGTACGCCCGGCCTTCATCACGCCCTTCCCACAGTGGCGACGGGTAGGGCTCGCCCCAGGCCACCACCGCCCGGGGCAACCAGCGTCCCTGCACCACGGCCAGCAGATCGGGCCGGTCGCCGGTGACCACGACCTCCACCGGCGGCTCGGTGAGCAGGTCGAGCGCCACCAGCATGTGGGCGAAGGAGCCGGGATGCTGCACGGCCAAGCCGCCGATCAGCCGGGCGATGCCCTCGGCCGCCGACCGGTAGCGCTCTTCGCCGGTGAGCGTGGCCAACCGGGCCAGCGCCACGGCCGCCAGGCTGTTGGCGGAGGGGGTGGCGTTGTCCATCAGGTCCTTGGTGCGGGAGATGAGCTGCTCGGCATCGTTGCCGGTGGTGAACACGCCCCCGGCCACGTCATCCCAGAACAGCTCCAACAAGTCGTCCGCCGCTCGGCGGGCCTCGAGCATCCAGCGAGCCTGCCCGGTCGCCTCGGCCAGGCGCACGAAGGCGTCGATCACCGCGGCGTAATCGGAGGCGTAGGCGAGGTGACGGGCGCCACCATCCTGTTGCCACGAGCGCAGCCAACGCCCATCGTCCCGCCGCAGGTCGCGTCGCAGGAAGTCGCCGGTGGCCACTGCAGCCTGCAACCAGTCGGGCCGGTCGAGCGCCACGGCGGCCTCGGCCAGCGACGACAGCATCAGCGCGTTCCACTCGGTCAGGGCCTTGTCGTCCAGCCCGGGCCGCACCCGCTGACTACGAGCCTCGAACAGCCGCTGCCTGGCCGCCTCCACCTCGGCCGGACGCTGCAATTCACCCCGGTGCGTGATGCGGTTGAGGATGTTGTGGCCCTCGAAGTTTCCCGCCGCAGTGACCCCGTACCACTCCACGGCCGCCTCGCCGCCGATGTCGCGGACCTCGTCGAGCGACCAGACGTAGAAGCGACCCTCCTCGCCTTCCGAGTCGGCGTCCTCGGCGGAGAAGAATGCCCCGCCGCTGTGGCGCAGATCTCGCAGCACGTAGCCCACGGTCTCCTCGACCACCTGGCGATACCGGGGCTCATCCGTCAGCTGCCAGGCGTGGAGATAGGCCCTGATGAGGAGGGCATTGTCATAGAGCATCTTCTCGAAGTGGGGGACCAGCCATTGCCCGTCCACCGAGTAGCGGGCGAATCCGCCGCCGAGGTGGTCGTACATGCCACCGGCGGCCATGGCGTCGAGCGAGGTGAGCGCGGCCGAGCGGGCCGCGTCGTCCCCGGTGCGGGCCACGTGCCGGAGCAGGAATTCGATGGACATGGCCTGGGGGAACTTGGGCGGACCACCGAATCCTCCCCAGCGAGGATCGTGCTGACCAACCAGCAGACCGGCTGCGTCGTCGAGGGCGGCGCGTGGCGGTAGACCGCCCTGGGGCTGAAGCCGAGCGAGATGGCCCATCTCACCCAGAAGGCGGCCGGCCTGCTCGTCGAGCGCCTGGCGATTGGTGCGCCATTGCTGGTCGACCGCCCGACACAACTCCGAGAACGACGGCATGCCACCCCGGCGCTCCTTCGGGAAATAGGTGCCCCCGAAAAAGGGCCGCCCGTCCGGGGTGAGGAACACGGTCATCGGCCAGCCCCCCTGGCCGGTGATGGTCTGAACCGCCTCCATGTAGATGGCGTCCACGTCGGGGCGCTCTTCTCGGTCGACCTTGACGTTGACGAACAACTCGTTCATGAGCGCCGCGGTGTCGGCGTCTTCGAATGACTCGTGCGCCATGACGTGGCACCAGTGGCAGGCCGAGTAGCCGACGGAGAGCAGGATGGGCACGTCCCGTTGGCGGGCCTCGGCCATGGCCTCCTCGCCCCAGGGATGCCAGTCCACCGGGTTGTCGGCGTGTTGCCGCAGGTAGGGACTGGTCTCTTGCGCCAAGCGGTTCTGTCCAGCCACGCGCCCGACGTTACCGAAGCCCGACAGTCGGGTCCGGATGCCCGGTGCAAGCACCTTGCAATGGCACTCGCGAATTTTCCTATCAGCCAAGCAATTGGTCGGGTAGCGTGCTGCTTCTGGGGAGTTGCCGGCGACGGCGTCCCGTTTCTTTGTTGACAAGGCGTCGCCGGATCACGCGGTGACGCCGGATTGGAGAACCGCGCCCAGTGCGTCGTCGAGCGAACGCCTGAACGGCCGCTTCCCAGGCATCCCGACAAACAGGAGGGGCAAGATGCTGGGAGACAAGCTCGGAATTCTGAGCGGCAAGGTGATCGGACAGCGGATCCTCCCGTCGGAGGACGAGCCGAGGGCCGAGACCTCCTTCGAGGTGAGCGGTCAACTCGACGGGGTTCAGGTGACCATGATGGGCACCTACTGGTCGAAGGTTCGCCCCGACGGCTCGCTCTATGGGGAATGCCCCAACCAGGGCGTGTTCATGGCTCCCGACGGCGTCGGATTGTGGACGGCGGCCGGCGTGGGCTGGTTCACCGGCGTCGGAACCGGCGTCAGCTTCCGAGGAGCGGTGTATCTGACCAAGGCGCCGGCATCGCTGGCCAAGCTCACCAGCGTGGCTCTCATCTTTGAGTGGGATGTCGACAACGATTCCAATGCCACGGGCACATTCTGGGCTTGGAAGTGATCTGACGCCGAGCCAGGTCGGCAGCTTTGTAGCGAGCTATCGGCGGCGATTTACGCGCGCTCGTGGCTGATTTTTGAGATAGACAAGAACCGTTGACGGCACGGATTGCCAGATTTAGGGTGGGCTCGGGTCGAATCGATTGTTCGGCCCGGGTCCACTTTTGTTAGGGAGGGGGAAGCATGGGACGCGTCGATGGCAAGGTGGCATTCATCACGGGGGCGGCTCGAGGTCAGGGACGTTCACACGCGATACGGCTCGCTCAGGAAGGGGCCGACATCATCGCGGTTGACATCTCCAAGGGCATAGAAACGGTCGACTATCCCCTTGCTACTCCTGAGGATCTGGCCGAGACCGCCAAGTTGGTCGAAGACTGCGACCGGCGCATCGTCGCGCTGGAGGCCGACGTCAGGGATCCGGCGCAGCTCCAGAACGCCGTGAGGCAGGGGCTCTCGGAACTTGGCCACATCGACATCCTGTGCGGCAACGCGGGCATCGCGAGTTTTGCACCGGCGCTCGACATCGACGAGCGCATGTGGCAGGAGATGATCGACGTCAACCTCACGGGCGTCTGGAAGACGATCAAGGCGGTTGTACCGTCGATGATCGAACGCCGGCAGGGCGGATCCATCATTCTGACCAGCTCAGTCGCCGGGCTCATGGGCTTCGGCAACCTGGCGCACTACTCGGCTGCGAAACATGGCGTCGTCGGGCTGATGCGCGTGCTCGCGCAAGAACTCGCGCCCTACGGTATTCGTGTGAATACGGTCAATCCGACCTCGGTCAATACTGATATGATTCAGTGGGACGGCTTCTATCAACTAGTCAGACCTGACCTTGAGAGCCCGACCAAAGCCGACATGGGTGATGCCTTCGCGGGACTCAATTGTCTGCCCATTCCTTGGGTCGAGCCTGTCGATGTCAGCAATGCAGTGCTCTGGCTGGCCTCGGATGAGGCTCGTTACATCACGGGAGTTGCTCTGCCGGTGGACGCGGGTTTCCTTCAGAAGATGGGCGGCACTCCTCTGGTCCTGCCCGAGTGAGCGACCGAGCACAGTCAAGCTCCGAAGACCTG
>JAXDQG010000492.1:0-2812 GCA_034667945.1 Acidimicrobiia bacterium
GGGCCTCTCGTCTCCTTCGACGATCCCTGTGCGCTGGCCCAGGGAAACAGGCGCTCGAGGTCGGCTCGCTGGCTCTCGCCCAGTTGCTCCTCAGGAGCGCTGGCGATGAGTTGCTCGAAGGCCGGCCGGAGTGCTTCGTTGAACGGTTGGAACGGGAGCTCCACCGCCTCAGTCGAGCCGCCGTAGACCACCAGGCCGCCGGCCAGGTGGGCGCGGCGCGCGAACTCGGCGACCAGCCTCGTCTTGCCCGAGCCGGCCTCCCCTTCGAGCAGGATCACGCGGCGCTCTCCGGCGGACACGGCCGCCCAGGCTCGCTCCAATGCCAGCCACGGTGCATACCGGTTGATGAAGGGATGTCGGTCGGTGACGGCGAGCGGTCTGGGGAGCGGCAGCAGCTGGCCAGGGTGGGCAACGGGAATGAGGTGATGGACACCGTCCTGGGTCGGAGACGGCTCGCATCGCAGGTCGTCGGATACCGTCAGGAGTTGGCAGGCAAGGTCGCTGAGAAGCACCACGCCAGGCGGCGAGGCCGCCGCCCAGTCGACGCAACGGGCGACCGCGGCCAGCCCTTCAAGGAGGGGTCGGGCGCCGTCCAGTGGGGCCTCGGTGACGTCGAGGGCTGCCCGGATGAATGGCCGCCGGGTGCGGAGGTCCTGCAGTGTTCGCGCCGCGGCGGTGGCGGTCGGGAAGTCCAGCACCGTGCAGCCGGGCAACACTGCGGCCGGCGTCGTGTGGAGCGAGGCCACGTCGTCGTCGCTCAGCGGATCCGCAACGCACACCACGGCCACCGTCGCTGAGATCATCGCACCCAAGCCTTCCGGCCAACTCGCCACCGACGTGTCGTCACATTCGATTCAACCACAGCGTCGCCCACCGCAGTCTCGGGCAGCACCGTGACGACCACGGCGGCCGGGACTGATCAGAACTGATCACTCGGTGCGCCGGGGAGATCGGTCAGGTCAGGGCATTCCCAGCGATCCGCTACCGGCGTACGGTCCCGTCATGACAACGACCACGAGGCACCTCCCTGCCTCGCTGACCGAGGCCGTCGCAACGCTCGAGCCCGTCATCGGCCGCCACATGAAAAGGCAGAGGAGTCGTCCACTTCCTCCATGGGAGCTTGGAGCGGAACGGGCGGGAGTCGAACCCGGACAGCTACCACAGCGACAAGCCGCCTCAGCAGGGAGGATGGGCTCACCACATGCCCCAGCAGTTCTAGATGCTGTCGGTGACGAGCCTCGAGCGCAGCCAGCCGCTCCCAATGATCCGCCGCGGCCCTCGGCATGCGGGAGGAGGGGCTGAGCCATGGCTGCCACTGGCTTCAGTGACATCGTCCAACGGGCGCGGGACCTCGTGCCATTGATCGAGGGGGGTCGGGCATTCTCCGAGGAGAAGGCACGGCTCAGCCCAGAAGTTCTGACCGCGTGCCGCGAGGCGGGCTTCTTCGGCTTGGCAGCGCCAGCCGAGGTCGGAGGAGTCGAAGCCACGCTCGTGGAAATCTTCGATGTCCTTCAAGTGGTTGCGGCCGCCGACCCGTCGACAGCCTGGGTGATCCTGAACTCCCAAGCGTGTGCCCGTGCAGCAGCAGTGATCGACCCACAGCACTGGCCGGAGGTCTACCGCCAGCCGCTGGGCCCGTACGGCCTCTCTGCCGCGCCAGTCGGAAGACTCCAACCGGACGGAGCTGGCGGGTTCACCTTGTCAGGAACTTGGCCACTCATGACCGGCGTGCTCGACGCTCAGTTCGCTGTCGTCTTCTGCAGGCTTCGCAGGCCCGACGAGAAGCCGACTACCTGCCAGGCCGTTATCCCCACTGCGCAGCTATCAGTCAATGAGGTTTGGCAGAACGCCGTAGCGATGCGCGGCACCGGGTCTCACGAAGTGACTGCGACAGATCTCTCAGTCCCTGAAGGGCTGATCATGATGCCCCGTGCGAAGCGCCACATAGACCGTCCCTTGTACCGAACAGGCGCGTACGGGGTCGCGAGCGCCGTGAACTCGGCGGTACCGATCGGCGTCCTCCAGGCAGCCGTCCTCAGCGCTGGTGCGGTCTTGAAGGACCGTGTCAGCAGCATCTTCGGGCAGACGGCGCCGAATAGCACAGCCATGTTGGAACTCATGGCGGAAGCATGGCTCTCGCTCGAGCACCTCCGCCTCGGGACCCGGGCCGCGCTCGACGCGCTGTGGGACTACGCAGAGCGCGATGAGCCTGCCCCCGCCTCGGTTCGCGCGACCGCCGCCGGGAGCCCCTTCCAGGCCGTCGACGTCGCTCGCGACATCATCAGCCGTCTCTACGCTCGATCGTCTCGGGCAGCGTTCTTCGCGGGCCACCCCTTGGAGCGTGCGCTTCGGGACATCCACGCCATCGGCTACGGGTTGGACGTGCTGCGACCGCTCCATCACGACACCGGCCGAGTCGCCCTAGGTCTCGACCCACAGACTCCGGGCTACTAGACCCCGCCCCGAGCGCCGAGGCGATGTCGCGGCGTCGGGCGACCTCGACGGGTCCCGGGGGGCGCGCAGTGGACCGCGACGATCTCCTCACCATCGACATGAACCCACACCGTGTCATCCGCGAGGGTCTGGGGTCGTAGGAGGTGACCCAGCCGTAGCTGATCGCGCCGACCAGCTGACCCGACGTCGCTCCCCGCGCGGGCGACGCAGAGCAGAACCGGGTGATGGCACCCGAGATCATGGAGGCCCTGGTCGCTTCAGGCCGGTTGCGCATGTGGGTCCCGCAGATGTACGGCGGACTCGAAGCCGACCCGAACGAATCGCTCGACGTGATGGAGCAACTCTCACGCATCGACAC
>JAXDQG010000493.1:0-2695 GCA_034667945.1 Acidimicrobiia bacterium
GAACCGTCGGTGTGAGATCTCGTCGACCCTCGCGATCGTGTCGTCCAACGGAACTATCCGGGCGTCCAGCCAGGGGCTCAGGTCGAAGGCGGGAGCAGGCGCGTCGCCCTGCGGCCACAACAGCGAAGCCACGACGCCCTGCATCCATGTCGTCCCCGACTTCGGCGGAGTCGTGATGAAGATGTCGTCGGGCCGCGGAGTGAATCGCTCCCACCGTTGGCTGTCATCGAACACGTGCTGGCGACGGCGCGTCGCCGGCAGCACCGAGGCCATTCCGCGACCGTAGCCGCATCGGATCAACGGGGGTGTCGTCCGCACTCCACCGGTGTTACCGCGCCCCCGGGACCGGCGCGGCGCAGGCGTGCACCCGCTTGATCTGCTCATCGACGGCGGCGTCATCGCCGCCATGCGAGCCGGCCGCATCCAACTCCAGCAGTAGGGCCAATCGGCGTGGTTCCGCTGACCGATCCAAATCTGGAAGTGGGTCGGCCGGCCCCGTGGCACTGGGCGCGGCCCCACGAGCACGGCCCAAACACGGTCATTCCCAACGTCTTGCACAGCAACGGCGTCGAGATGCCCATCTCGGCTTCGGCGTCCAGGGCGAAGCCGACCAGCGTTCGAGTACGGCCAGTTGGCGCGAGATCCGGATCGGGCGCGGCGGCGACGGAACGCGTGAGGTATCCCCGAGCGCTCAACGACCAGCGGAGTAGGGGTGCCCTCCAAGGGCCGGTCGGGGCCACGCCAGAACGTCTCGGTCGGGTCTGTCGAAGGCTGAGAGTCGACCACACCACGTGACCAACTGGCCGTCAGCGGGCAGATCCTGTTGGCCGCCGCTGGGCAGATTCTGTTGGCCACTGACACCCTGACCACAATCCATGTCTGGGAGACCTCGATGGGTCGGAGATGGTCTCCGGTGAGACCGTCGTATCAGCGGCATCATCAACGGGTTGGCAATGGGAGCGAACGAGGTGATGTCGACCACTCCAAGGAGCTCGCCCGAAGTCGGATCGGCCGATCCCCACGCTCGGGGCCTCGAGCGGTTGTCACCACCTGCGCCGAGGGGAGCACCGAGGTTCCATCGTCCAAGTGGTGGGCACCTCCTCGCAGCGGTCCTCAGACGGGTCTGAGACCGATTCTCTCCACCGATTGTGCCGTACACCGACCCCAGCTGGAACCGTTGCCGGGCCTTCGGCACCGCACTACCTGAACGCGTGATGTGGTGAGAATCCTCAGAGCGGACACTCGTCAGGAGGTGGCGTCACCCGGCGTCGCGGTGCTCAGGAAGGAGAGAGGCCATGAAAAACGTTCCGCTCGGGACAACCGACCTCAAGGTGTCCCAGGTTGCCTTTGGTGCGTGGGAGCTCGGTGGCGAGTGGGGAGCAGTCCGGCCGGAAGCGGCGATCAACGCCATCCGCTGGGCCCGAACGCTCGGCATCAACCTGTTCGACACGGCTCAGGGCTATGGCTTCGGCGCCTCGGAGCGGCTGGTCGCCGCCGCTCTGCGTGACGACCTCGACTACACGCGAGGGGAGGTGCTGATCGCCACCAAAGGTGGTCTTCGCCGCACACCTGACGGTCTCGTCCGCGATTCGAGCCCCGCCTGGCTGCGACGCGGCGTCGACGAGAGCCTGATCGCACTGGGCGTCGAGTACATCGATCTCTACCAGATCCACTGGCCCGACCCGACGGTCCCGTTCGAGGAGAGCGCGGGAGCGCTGCACGAGCTCGTCACGCTCGGGAAGATCCGCCACGTGGGCGTATCCAACTTCGACACCACCCAGATGGTGGACTTCGGGAGCCGGTGGCCGGTCGAGACGCTGCAGGCGCCCTACCACCTCTTCCGCCGGAACGCCGCACTGGACCTGTTGCCGTTCTGTGCGGACCACGACATCGGTGTGCTCGCCTACGGCACGTTGGCGCACGGACTGCTGACCGGCACGATGGACCAAGACACGACGTTCGCCGACGACGACTGGCGCAGCGCCAGCCCCCTGTTCCGGGGCGAGTCGTTCGACCGCAATCTCCAAGCCGTGCGAGCGCTGCAGGCACTGGCGGTCGACTTCGGGGTGACGGTGAGCCAGCTCGCCATCGCCTGGGCGCTCGACAACCCGGCGGTCGCCACCGCCATCGTCGGGACGAGGAATGCCGACCATGTCGCCGAGAGCGTCGCCGCCGCCGACCTGACGTTCTCGGACGCTGAACGCGCCCGGATCGACGAGGTCATGGAAAGCGCCGAGCCGGTGGGCGGCCCGTCGCCGGAGGCCATGCCATGACCTCCCACACCACCGACGACCCAGCGACTTTCGGCCCGCCGACCGTCGCCGTGCTCGGCCTCGGCGCGATGGGCCGCGCCATGGCCGCCAACTCGCTGCGGGCCGGCATCCCGACGATCGTGTGGAACCGCTCGCCCGGGCCGGCTCGCGACCTCACGGTGCTCGGCGCAGGCACCGCCACTACCGCTCGCGAGGCGGTTGCACAGGCCGGTCTCGTGGTGACGATGGTGACCGACCTCGATGCGGTACTCGATCTCGCGGTGGGGCAGGGGATGCTCGACGCGATGGCACCGGGAGCGATCTGGCTGCAGATGAGCACCATCGGGCTCGGCATCGACCGAGTCGCACAGATCGTCGCCGACCGCCGCCCCGACGTGATGCTGGTCGATTCACCGGTCTCCGGCAGCAAGGGCCCGGCCGAG
>JAXDQG010000494.1:0-2996 GCA_034667945.1 Acidimicrobiia bacterium
CGACGGTCGCACCTCGTCCGGTCGGCGCTCGCTCGAGCATCTCGTTCACGCCGGCTCGCAGCTCGTCGACCTCCGGCTGTGAGATCACGCCTTCGAAGACGTAGAACCCGTGCTCCCAGTACGCAGCGAGGATGTCGGGATGCAGCTGACCCCGCTCGTCGAAACGAACCGGGCCCCGATTGCCGATCTCCGCCGCGCGGCGCTCACCGTCACGCAGATAGTCGGCCATGCCGGCTTCGTACTCGGCTCTGGTCAGGACAGTGGCGGACTGATTTCCTTCACCCACAACGCATCCCCCCGGACCCGTCGATATCGCGGTCGGCTGAGGCTGACGGGTCAGCCTCCCGACTCGGGCGCCAGCGTACCGGTCGGCAGGTAACGCCACCGCACCGGCGCTGTCGATAGGGGCGACTCGACGGAGATGCGGCGGCGAACTACAACGGGTGCCCGAAGCGATCGACCGTCCGGCGTTGCCGGAACTGAAGGGGGAAAGACGTGGGAGAGCTGGACGGAAGAGTGGCGCTGGTGACCGGCGGCGCCAGAGGACAGGGCGCCGCCGAGGCGGAGCTGTTCAGCCGCGAAGGCGCCACGGTGATCATCACCGACGTGTTGGACGAGGCAGGCGAGAAGACGGCAGGGTTGTTGGGCTGCGAGTACGTCCATCTCGACGTGGCGTCGGAGAGCGAGTGGGAAGCCGTGGTCGGCGGGGTCGTCGAGCGCCATGGCCGACTCGACGTGCTCATGAACAACGCCGGCATATTCAAGCCGGCGCAGTTGCTCAACACGTCGATGGAGATGTGGAACCGGACGGTGGCGATCAACCAGACCGGTGTGTTCCTGGGCATGCGCACGGCAGCCAAGGCGATGATCGCGGCCGGCAACGGCGGATCGATCATCAACACGTCCTCGATAGCCGGATTGGAAGGCGGCTTCGGGGCAACGGCCTATGGCGCCACCAAATGGGCGGTCACCGGTATGACAAAGACCGCCGCCAAGGAGCTGGGGAAGCACGACATCCGGGTCAATTCCATCCATCCCGGCGCCATCGTGACCGAGATGATCGAGGACATGATCACCGGGAAGGAAGAGAAGATGGCCTCCCGGCAGCCGATCAAGCGGCTCGGGACGCCTCACGACATCGCCGAGATGGCGCTCTTCCTTGCCAGCGACCGTTCGAGCTACTGCACCGGACAGTCGTTCACGGTCGACGGCGGGGTGCACGGCTGATCGGCAGCCGGCCAGCCCGGCAAGCCGTTCAGAAGCCTTCGCGGAACCTGGCGGTTGCTGTCGGGCTGCGCCGGGCCAACAGCACCTGTTCGCCATCGGCCTCCGAGACGTCGCCCTGGGCGAACTGGCGGCTGTAGCCGCGGAACTGGGTCTTGGTCATGTGCAGGGCCAAGTCGGGCATGGCCAGCACCTTTCCCACCCAACGCTCCACGGCCGCGTCCAGCTCTTCGGGTGCGACGGCCTCATGCACAAGGCCCCATTGCTCGGCCAGCCGACCGTCGACGCGGTCCGACAGCATGATCATCTGGCGAGCCCGGGCCATGCCGATCTCCTGGAACAATCGAGGGGTTCCTGCCCAGCCCAGCGGCACCCCCAGCTCGACCTCCGGGTACCAGAAGACCGCGTCGGCGCTGGCGACGCGGAAGTCGCAAGAGGCGGCCCAGCAGCAGCCGCCGCCGGAGGCATGGCCTTGCACCCGGGCAATGGTCGTCGCCTCGCAGTCTTCGATCGCCCGGGCCGCCCGGCGCCCGAGATGGGCGCGCCAACGGTCCTCGCGCTCGTTGCGCGGCGGGTCCAACGGCTGGTCATCGGGCTTGCGATCGGCGCCGGCGCAGAACGATAGGCCGCGCCCTCCGAGCACCACGACCTTTGTCGCGAAGTCCTCCTGCAGTCCAAGGAAGACATCTCCGACTTCCTGCATCATCCGGAAGTTGACGGCATTGCGACGGTGAGGTCGGTTGAGCCAGACCTGCAGCACCTCGGGCCGGTCCGCCGACCGCTCGAGCTCGAGAGTTTGGTACGAGGACATCGGCGCAGCGTAGGACCGCGTGGCAAATCGGCCCGGCCCGATGACACAGTCCAGACTGCCCCGCTCGGATAGGACCCGTACGATCCGCAGTCGTGACGAGTGAGCTCCACCGAGCCTTTCCGCGACAGCGCGACCGTGACCTGATCACCCATCCGCTCTATCAGGTGGTCGATTGGGGAACGGGCCAATTGATCACGTACACGACTGTCGAGCTGACGCTCGGTATAGACGGTTACCAGGTTCTTGTCGACGACGCCGCCCTTGGGCGACAGGTCAGCCAGTGGCGCGCCCGCAGTCCGCATCTGGCAGCGCTCCTCGACGCCGAAGCCGCGCTGGACGCGCTCGCCGGAAAGAAGTCGTGAGCAAGGCTCAACCTGCGGCTCGAAGACGAACGTGGCAAGCGTCATTGAGGACTCGGTCTGCAGCAATCGATGATGTTGCGACAGTTTCGGAGGAAATCCGCCTCGCCGAGCTCGACGCCGGTTTGGAAGACGATCTCGTCTATGCCGACATCGCGCAGGCGTGCTTCGACGGCAGGAAGTTTGGCGCGGACATCCCCGGGCGTGCCGCACAAGGTCATTGCATCCACCATCTCGTCCGGCACCTCGGCACTCACCGCGTCCCAGTCGGCGCGGGTCTCGGCAAAGCAGCGTCGAACGCGGTCAGGGGCGTCCGCCCACGTCTCGCCCTCCGCCGCGGTCTCGTAGCCGGGCGTCGAGAAGAAGAACGCCAACGCCCGTCGGGCGCGGTCGCGCGCTCGTTCCGGGTCGTCGTCGATCTGCGTGATTACCCACATAGCGGCGGAGAATCCGTTCGACCGGGCTCTGCGGGCCTCGCCCAGGATGGGCGCAATGGTCCTCTCCGCATAGAGCGGGGCCGCGGCAAGCGGGTGGATCGCCAAGCCGTCACAACAGGCCGCGGCTCCGCGCAACATGGCGGCGTTGAGTCCCGATCCGTAGAT
>JAXDQG010000495.1:0-4482 GCA_034667945.1 Acidimicrobiia bacterium
TTCCTCGTCTACCGGAAGATCGCCGGGCCGCTCGAACGCCTCAGCGCGGCCGTACGGGCCGAGGCCGACCGCAGCCGGCCGCAGCCGGTCGATGTGGCGGGGCCTGCCGAAGTGGCGTCGATCGCCCAGAACTTCAACCGTCTCGCCGCCGCGATCGAGCGCCAACTCGACGCCGGCGTCCAGTTCACCGCCATCGTCAACGCCGCCCAGGACGCCATCATCAGCGAGAGCTTGGACGGAACGATCACCAGCTGGAACTCAGGGGCGGAGGCGACCTACGGCTACACCGCCGAGGAAATCCTCGGGCGCAATGAGTCGGTCCTGGTGCCGTCGGATCGCGGCGCCGAGCAGGCCCATTTCCTCTCCCGCGTGGCGGCCGGACATCTCGTCGACCGCGTCGAGACGAAGCGTCGACGCAAGGACGGCTCGCTGATCGACGTGGCGGTGACGGTTGCGCCCGTCAGGGACGCCAGCGGCGTGATCACCGGCGCGGCCGTCGTCTCACGGGACGTCACCAACGCCCTGGCCGCCATCAACGACCTTCGTTCGAGCGAGGCCCGTAAGAGCGCCATCCTGCGGTCGGCCCTCGATTGCGTGGTAACCATCGACGGGATCGGGCGGATCGTCGAGTTCAACCCGGCCGCCGAGCGCACCTTCGGCTACCGACGGGAGGACGTCCTCGGGCGATCGCTGGCCGAACTGGTGATTCCGCCGGCGATGCGTGAGGCGCACAACGCCGGCCTGGCCCGGTACCTGTCGAGCGGCGAGGCGCCGATTCTCGGCCAGAGGCTGGAGCTGACCGCCCAGCGGGCCGATGGCACCGAGTTCCCCGTCGAGGTGGCAATCACCCAGGTCGAGCTGGACGGTCCCCCGCTCTTCACCGGCTACCTCCGTGACCTGACCGAGCAGAAGAAGGCCGAAGTCGCCCGGGAGGCGCTGGAACGCCGGCTCGACCAGTCGCAGCGCCTCGAAGGGCTCGGTCAGCTCGCCGGAGGCGTGGCGCACGACTTCAACAACCTGCTGGCGGTGATCCGGAACTACGCCGACTTCATCGCCGAGGACACCGCCGACAATCCGGCCGTGCACTCGGACGCCCTGGAGATCCGGGCGGCGGCCGAGCGCGGGGCCCGACTGACCCGCCAACTGCTCATCTTCGGGCGCCGCGAAACCATCCAGCCGCAGCTGCTCAACCTCGACACGGTCATCGCGGACCTTCACAACCTGCTGTCACGCAGCATCGGCGAGCATGTCCGCCTCGTCGTTCCGCCCAGCAACGGTCTGCCGCTCCCACCCATCATGGCCGATCACGGCCAGATCGAACAGGTGCTGGTCAACCTGGCACTCAACGCCCGCGACGCCATGCCGACCGGCGGCACGCTCACCATCGAGACCGACGTGGTCATGTTGGACCAGGACCACGCCCGCATCCGGCCCGGGGTGGATCCGGGCTGGTACGTGCAGCTGTCGGTGAGCGACACGGGCACGGGCATGAGCCCCGAGGTGGTGGCCAAGGCGTTCGAGCCCTTCTTCACCACCAAGCCCAAGGGCCAAGGCACGGGCCTCGGTCTGGCCACCGTCTACGGCATCGTGAGTGGTGCCGGCGGCACGATCAGTGTCTACTCCGAGGAGGGAATGGGGACGACTGTCCGCGTCTACCTCCCGGCAGCCGAAGGCACGCCGACAGATGAGGTAGGCCCCGTGGCGGGAGACCGCCTGCAAGGTCGGGGCGAGACGATCTTGGTGGTAGAGGATGAAGCTCCCATGCGCGAAGTCACGACACGCATCCTGCGGCGGAACGGCTATCGCGTGCTCGAGGCGTCCGGCGGTCCGGAAGCCGTGACCATGGCCGCGTCGCAGCCCGCCCAGCTGCTTCTGACCGACGTCGTCATGCCGGTGATGTCCGGCCGAGACGTGGCCAACGCCATCGCCCGTCACAACACGCAGATGCCGGTGATCTTCATGTCCGGCTACAGCGAAGGCGTGCTCGGGCCGCATCACGCCCTCGACGACGGCGTGACCCTTGTCCAAAAACCCTTCGATGAGCGAACCCTGCTCGAGAAGGTCAGGACCGTGCTCGACGCGGTGCCTTCGGAAGTGGGACAGGCAGGCGGCATCTCATGAGCCAGAACGGCATGCGGGCCAGCGACGCTCCGCTCGGCGGCGAGGAAAGCCCGCAGATCCTCGTGGTCGACGATCAGCCGGCGAACATCGCCCTGTTGGAGCGGATCCTGCACAGGGCCGGCTATGACAGGGTCTACTCGACCACCGACGGCCGGGACGTGGCCGGCCTGTACACGCAGCTGGCCCCGGACCTGATCCTGCTCGACCTGCACATGCCGTTGCGGGACGGGTTCGATGTGTTGGATGACCTGGGCGGTCTGATCCCGGCGGACGCCTATGTGCCGGTGCTGGTGCTGACCGGTGACACGAGCACCGAGGCCAAGGAGCGCGCCCTGAGCGCCGGTGCCCGCGACTTCCTGGTGAAGCCGTTCGAGCGCACCGAGGTGCTGCTGCGCACCCGCAACCTCCTCGAGACCCGCCACCTGTACCAGCAGTTGCAGGCGCGCAACGTCGGCCTGGCCGCCCAGCTCGAAGCCCGCAAGGCAGCCGAGAAGGCCGAAGTCGAGCTGCGCGAGCTGCAGCTGGCTCGGGTCGAGACGGTCTTGGAGCAGCACGCCTACACCTCGGTGTTCCAGCCCATCGTCGACCTGCGCACTGGGGATGTGGACGGGGTCGAGGCCCTCACCAGGTTCACGGCCGAGCCGGTCCGTTCGCCGGATGTGTGGTTCGCCGAGGCCAGCGCGGTGGGTCGCGGGGACGACCTGGAACTTGCTGCCATCCGTTCGGCGGTGCGAGCGCTCAAGGAGCTGCCGGCCGGGGCTTTCCTGTCGCTCAACGCCTCACCGGCCGTGGCGGTTGCCGATGTCCTGCTCGAAGCCCTTGATGGCGCTCCCGCCGAGCGTCTGGTGCTCGAGGTGACCGAGCACGCCCAGGTGGACGACTACAAAGCCTTGGCGGAGTCGCTGACTTCGCTGCGCGAGGCCGGCGTGCGGCTGGCGGTCGACGATGCCGGCGCCGGCTTCGCCAGCCTCCAGCACATTCTCCGGCTCAGTCCCGACATCATCAAGCTCGACATCAGCCTCACCCGCGACATCGACCAGGATCCCGTGCGACGGGCGCTGGCGTCGTCGCTGGTGACATTCGCTGACGAGGTCGGAGCCACGCTGACGGCTGAGGGCATCGAACGCTGGGCCGAGCTCAATACCTTACGTGAGCTTGGCGTTGCCCACGGACAGGGGTACTACCTGGCCCGCCCCGGTCCCCTGCCGTTTCCCGGCGCGGCAGTGCGTGACCGGGTGGCCGGCATCAGCTGACCGACTCCCTCCGATGTGGTGGGTCGGCAGTCGCCGTGAGCCGGTGCCGCCGGCCGCGTACGCTCCACATCGATGGACGACGATGCTGCCCCTGTACGCTCCGGTGACTCCCTCGACTGGGAGGCGCTCGACCGCCACGTGCGCCGTGAGCTGCCCGAGCTGCAGGGCCCCCTGGAGGTGCTGCAGTTCCCCGGCGGCAGCGCCAATCTGACCTACCTACTGAAGATCGGTGCCACCGAGCTCGTGCTCAGGCGCCCGCCCTTCGGGACGATCGCCCCCGGCGCCCATGACATGAAGCGCGAGTACCGCGTCCTGTCGCGGCTGTGGCGCCACTTCGACCGGGCGCCTCGGGCGTATCTGTTCTGCGACGATCCCGCAGTTGTCGGGGCCGACTTCTTCATCATGGAGCGCCGCCATGGTGAGGTCATCCGCGACCAGCTACCCGGCTCCATGGCCGGCCACGTCGATGTGGGACGGCGGGTCGGGCTGGCGGTCGTCGATGCCATGGCGGACTTCCACCTGCTCGACCCGGCCGAATGCGAGCTTGCCGACCTGGGACGTCCCGAGGGCTTCGCCGAGCGCCAGGTGAAGGGGTGGAAGCATCGCTGGGACCTGGTGAAGGACGAGAACAACGCCGCCCTGATGGACGACGTGGCCGATCGGCTGGCGGCCAGCGTGCCCAAGGCACCGGCTCCTTCGCTGGTCCACAACGATCTCAAGCTCGACAACTGTCAGTTCGACCCGACGGACCCCGACCGGGTGAAGTCGGTGTTCGACTGGGACATGACCACGGTCGGGAATCCGCTCATCGACCTAGGGACGCTGCTCAACTACTGGCCCGACCCGTCAGACCCACCCGAAGCGTGGCGAGGCAGTGCGGGCGAGGCGCTGGCCGGATTCGGGCTACCCACCCGGGCCGAGGTCGTCGAGCGCTACGCCCAGCGGACCGGGTTCGACTGTGAGCAGGCCCGCTGGTACGAGGCCTTCGCCCAGTGGAAGACCGCAGTGGTCGTCCGCCAGCTCCACTACCGCTGGCTGCAGGGCAACTCGGCCAACCCCCGCCACGAGACCATCGCCGACGCCGTGCCGGTGCTTGCCAGCACCGCCG
>JAXDQG010000496.1:0-2937 GCA_034667945.1 Acidimicrobiia bacterium
CGCCGGCGGTGGGCAGCGCCGTCTCGGTGATCAGCCAGTGGGCAAGGCTGTCCAGCGGCTGGCTGCATGCCCACTGTCAGCCCGGAACGGCGCTCCCCGGCGGGGGCCGAGGACTTCAGGGACAGGAGCGGACCTGCTTGCGCTCCTGTGGGGAGGTCGTGGGCGCAGGACGATGACGAGCATCGCCAGCGGCAGCATCACCGATCCGAGCAGGAGGATGCTCAGCATCGTGGCCGCCGACCCGCTCAGTCCGTGCAGGTGCCCGAGGTGGAACACCAGGTGCGGGGCGGAGAACGCCAGGTAGGCGAGTAGTGCCACCGCGACCAGCCGACGCTCCATCCAGATGGCAGCTGCGTTCAGGACGACGGCCAGCCCGAGGGTGGCACCCCCGAAGTCGCGGAACGGGTGCTCGCTGAACGGCGGGGTGAGGTCGACCGTGGGCACGTGGGCGTAGAAGCTCGCCGGAAAGAGCAGCGTCCAGAGTCCGAGCACGACCTCGACGGCCGCGAGCAGTCCCAGCACCGGCCGCAGGGCCCTCATGGGAGCGCGTTCGCCCGGGCGGTCAGGTAGTCGGCGAAGGTCTGCCGGCCGTACGCCTGCCCCGGCACCAGTGCGAAGCCGGCCCGGTAGGCGGCGAACAGCTTCCCCGGTAGCGACAGGGGCACGACCGGCCGGCGTGTGTCGGTGGCGCGCGCCCACAGCCGGGCCAGGTCGGGCACGCGCTGCTGCTCCGGGCCACCGATGTCGGCGACCCGGCCGGCCGGCGCGGAGTCGGCGAGCTGGATCAGCCGGTCGGCGACCTCGTCGACGGCGATCGGCTGCAGGGGGAACGCCGGCGCGACGACGACCGGTGAGCGCCGCTGCGCGGTGAACATCGCCTCGACGAAGGAGTGGAACTGCGTGGCCCGCAGGAGGCTGTACGGCAGGCCCGACTCGCGGACCAGGCGCTCGATGACGACCTTGTCCCGGTAGTAGCCCAGTGGGACGTCCTCGATCCCGACGATGGAGATCAGCACGAGGTGCCGCACGCCGGCCGCCGTGGCGGCGTCGAGCAGCGTGCGGGTCGCGTCGACGTCGCCCTTGCCACGCGGGCCGGTGGCCAGGTGCAGGACCGTGTCGGCGCCGGCGACCGCCTCGCGGATGCCGGCGCCGGTGAGCAGGTCACCGGTCGTCAGGCCCGGACCGCTGCGCCGACTGAGGGCGCGTACGCCGTGCCCGGCCGCTCGCAGGCGGGCGACGGTGGGGGTACCGAGGGTGCCGGTGGCTCCGGTGACCAACGTGGCGGTCATGAGTGCTCCCGGAGCGAGTCGGCGGTCTCAGCGTGGGCGGTGCGGGCGTGCATGGCGGGCTTCTCCCTCGAGGTGGTGGGCGCGCAGGGGATGATCGCCACGGGGCGGTCCGACGCGGGGAACGGTCAGGCGGGGGTCGCGCTGCGTCGGGCCTGGCCCTGTGCGGCTCCTTCGGCGCGGGCGCCGCTGTGCGCGTCGAAGTACGGCAGGAGCTGGTGCAGCTCGTAGACGAGCACGTCGGCCCGGGCGGCCGGGTCCTGGTCGACGAGGTGGCGGGCGGTGGTGAGGTCGACCGCCTCGAGCAGCGCGAAGCCGGACTCTTCGGTGGCGAGCGGGCCGCCGACGAGCAGAGTGCCCTCGTCGAAGCGTGCGCGCATGAACGCCAGGTGCTCGTTCATGACCGGCCCCTGCTCGAACACCGTGTTGCCGGTGAGCCAGGCAGGTCCGGGGTGGATGCGGGCGATGATGCGCATGATGACCTCCATACGGGTGCGTACGTAAAACATACGGTAGGGTATGGAACATGGCAACAGCGAAACGCGCGGGGCCGACGCGGCTCACCGCGGACAGCTGGACGGGTGCGGCTCTCCAGGCCATCGCCGAGGGCGGCCTGGCGGCCGTGTCGGTGGAGGGGCTCGCGCGTCGGCTGGGCGCGACGAAGGGCAGCTTCTACTGGCATTTCGACAACCGAGACGCCCTCATCGAGGCCACCCTTGCCGCCTGGGAGGCCGGCGAGACCGTCGAGGTCGCGAAGATGCTCGGGCCCCTGCCCGATGCGGCATCCCGGTTGCGGGTGCTGCTGCGGGGCGCCCTCGACGACCGTCCCGGCGCACGCGTGGAGGCCGGGCTGCTGGCCGACTCGAACGTCCCCGTCGTCCGTGCGTCTCTCGACCGGGCAACGCGCGCCCGGACCGGGTACCTGCGCGGACTGTTCGAGCGGATCGGCGTCGCCGATCCGGAGGATCGGGCCACCACCGGGTTCGCCATCTACCTGGGCCTGCTGCACATGCGCCGGGCCGGCGCTTCCACGACCCCGCGGGGGAAGGAGCTGGACCGCTACGTGGGCCAGGTCTGCGACTGGCTCATCCACGGCACCGGTGAGCCCGGCAGGATGGCGGAGCGGTAGCGCCATCCGGCCTGGACCTGCGGACCGGCGACAACGCGTTCAGCGATCGAGGCGCTACGCGGTCGCGATCATGGGCCTAGTCGATGGCGCGACGACCACGGAGCGGGAGGGCCACCGGGGCGGTGCCGACCTCGATCATCGCGACGACCGCCTCCTCCGGGATGACACCACCGGAGCACAAGCGGCCCGAGTTCCTCGGCACTTCGACGGTGACGGAGGCTCCTGACCAGACTGTCGCCAGCGGCGGCACCGCCGATTCCGCGAGCAGAGCGCGGTGCCCTGAGTAGGTCGCTCAGGGACGTGCCCAGGTGTATCGCCGCTCACGGTTCCCGCCACCGGGTCTTCGCCCCCAAATGGACCCATCCCACCAGTCTCATTAGCCGTACTCATGGGGACCTGAGTTCGGCAGTGTTGTGTTCGCGTGTGAGATTCCGGTGTCGCCTTCAGCGGTCACCGGCTGACCTTCTGGAGGACCCGTGATCGACGTCGAGCTCCCACCCGGACCCGCGGCGGATGCGCTCG
>JAXDQG010000497.1:0-5906 GCA_034667945.1 Acidimicrobiia bacterium
TCGCCCAGCGTCAAGGGGCCTTCGCGGGAGATGGTGGCGAGGGTGGCGGCCAGGGTTGGGCTCAAGCCGGACTCGTCCTGCTGTCGTAGCAGGCGGGCCAGGCGCGTGGCCGTGAAACGGAGGCGTCCGGCGATCTCGGCGACGTCGCTGTGGTTGTCCTCGCTCTGATCTTCTGCGGCGGAGCTGAGGGTTCCTGCGCTGGGTGCTGCGGGGGGCGCCTCCGAGTTGGGACCCTTCATGCACGCCAGCGTACCCTCAGGTAATTAGCTAGGGAAACTAACTTTGCCGTGTTCTTCGTCACGCCGTTCACTCGCCAGGGACTGGTCGACGAAGGCGGGTGCGCCCGGACCACCAAGCATTCGTTTGTGAGTCCTCGGACCATGTCGGTTTCGGTGCGTGTGTCGGCGATTCGACGTCGATTCGCTGCATCCGCAGCGAATTTCGACATGGCTGTGGGTGCCGTCGAAAGTGCTCAGTGTGGCGGCCGACCACGAAGCGTGGCTATGAGAGATGCCGTACGGCCCGGAACCAGTCGACGATCTCCGACCCCCTCGCCGCCCACACGTCCGGCCAGGACATGATCTCGCCGAGCACTCGCTCGACCGCTCCAACCCTGAACGGCTGCCCCGTCAACCACGGCCGCAACGTGACCACCAACAACCGCCCGTTCGTCGCACCGTCCCCATGCAGACCCCTGGCAGCCTCGATCACCAGGTCGGACCAGCGATCGGCGGTCAGGTGCCGGTGCCACAACGCGAACTCGTCGTCCGCCTCGAGGAACGTCGGTAGCGACACCAGCTCGCCAGTGGGCACGGTCATGGCATAGGGCTGCTCGTCATTCGGCCAGTCGCACACGTAGCGCACGCCCGCCTCGGCCAGCAGCGAGGGCGTGCGGGCCGACTCGGCCCCCTCCGGGCTGTACCACCCAGCCGGCGCCGAACCGGTGGCCCGCGTCAGCGATTCGATCGACTCGGCGATCGTCTTGCGCTCATCGGCCTCGCTCATGTGCGAGGTGATCAGGCGCGACGCCGCAATCCCATGGGCGATCAGCTCCGCACCGCGCTCCCGGCAGTGGCCTATCAGCCAGGGATAGTGCTCGGCGGTCAGCGCATCCACCGCCACGGTCGGCGGTACGCCGGTCCGCTCCAGCACGTCGAGCAGGCGGAAGATCCCCACTCGGTGCCCGTAGTCCCGATGCGTCAGCCGCACGTAGTCGGGGAACGGCAACCCGGCCAGCCCCCCTGACGGCCGACGCAGTGAATAGCTGCCCTCAGGCGGCTGCCATTCGTAGTGCTCCAGCAGGATGACGACGGCCAGGGCCAAGCGGGCGCCGTTGGGCCAGCGCAGGACCTCCCGACCAGGGAGCGGCGACCACGGGTAATACGGATGGTCCATCCCAAGGCGACGTTCAGCGGGCACCGCCGACCTCCTCCCCGACGTCTCCGACATTCCCGCCAGCCGCGCCCAGCGAAGCCGCGTGCGTCACGAACTTGTCGTAGTGGTGGTCGAGGAAGTGCTGGGCGATGTCGCCGGCGGTCGTCTGCCAGACCCCGTCGTGGGAGAGCACGTAGTCGAGCATCTCCTCCAAGTGCCGGATGCGATGGGGCATCCCGAACAGGTACGGGTGGAGTGCCAGGCACATCACGCGGCCGCTCTCCTCGCCCTCCCGCCACAGCTGATCGAACTGCGCCTTGGCCATACGGACGAAGTCATCCGCCTCGGTGTGGCGCATGAATACCGGCACGTCGTTCAGCTCGGTGGTGTAGGGCACCGACACCAGCCGGCCGGTCTCCACCTTGATCGGGATCGGTTGATCGTCGTGCAGCCAGTCGGCGTGGTAGATCAGTCCCGCCTCGGCCATGAGGTCCGGCGTGCTGATCGAGTTGGAGATCGCCGGCCCGAGCATCCCCCGCAGCTGCTCGCCGGTGTGCCGTCGCAGCGAATCGACGCAATCCCGGTAGAACTCCCGCTCCTCCTGCTCGGAGAGCGCGTGCAGGTAGCGGGTGTTGTAGATGCCGTGGCTCATCACCTCCCACCCGCTGGCGGTCATCGCCGCCCCGACCTCGGGATAGTGGTCGTAGACGGCCAGATTCAGCGACACGGTCGCCCGCACACCGAGGCGGTCCAGCACCTCGTGCATGCGCCAGAAGCCCACCCGGTTGCCGTAGTCCCGGTAGCTGTAGCCCTGGACCTCAGGGTGCGGCGTCCGCGTCCAGGCGTTCCGGCTCGGGTCGCGGGGCGGCAGGTACTCGTAGTGCTCGACGTTGGGCGCCACCCAGAACGCCACGCGTGCGCCGCCCGGCCAGCGAACCGTGGGGCGGTCGATGATGGGTAGGTAGTCCACCCGGTGCGGAGGCAGGGCCATGGCGCCCTTCTAGCACCGGATGCCGCCGGACGGCGCCGGAACGTCCGGTGATCAGCCGGTGAAGACTCGGGACAGAGCACCTGCCGGGTGGATCAACCAGAAGGACACCGGGTACCGCCAGGTCGATGGGGCTGCAGTTGCGCTGGTGGCCGTCCTTGGCCTGCCTGGGGCTGGCGATGGGCGTGGCCGCGCTGTGGAGTCCGGCGCTGCATGCCAGCACCCAGGCCTCCGCCGGCGCAGCGGCCTCGCCCCCGCTCGCCGCTGCGGAATCCAGCCCCACCACCGTTCAGTCCGGGCCCACCTCCACGGCTTCCATCACCGCTCTGACTCCCCGGGAGATCTACCTCCGCGACTGCGCCACCTGCCACGCCGGCGACGGCTCCGGTAGCCCTCGGGGGCCGAGCCTCAGGGGCAAAGCGCCCGCGATGACCGATTACATGCTGACCACGGGTCGCATGCCCATCAAGGATCCCGACGAGCGCGTCACCCGCCACAAGGCCTTCTATCCACCGGACCTCATCGCCGGACTGGTCCAGTACGTCACCTCGCTCGGCCCGCCCGGTGAGCCCATTCCGGAGATCGACCTGGCGAAGGCCGACGCCGCCCAAGGTGGCGAGGTCTATCGCCTTCTGTGCGCCGCCTGTCACCAGGCCACCGGCAGCGGCGGAGCGCTGATCGACCGTCAGGCGCCTCCGTTGCGGGACGCCACCCCGCTGCAGGCGGCCGAGGTGGTTCGCACCGGCCGGGGGGCCATGCCGGCCTTCGGCCAGGCCGCGGTCGATGACGAGCACCTGAACGACCTCGTCGCCTACGTCGAGTACCTGCGCCATCCCGAGGACCGCGGCGGCGCTCCTATCTGGCATCTGGGCCCCGTCCCCGAAGGGGCCATTGCGCTGGGAGTCGGCGTCGTCGGGCTGTTGCTGGTGACCGGATGGATCGAGAGGAGGCGCGAGTGACGACGACCGGCGAGTCGGCCCCCGACCCCCGCGTTCCGAGCCCGTCAGGCGACGGCGAGGCCGCACTTCCACCGACCCCAGGCCGCGGGCAACCGCCCAACCCGCCAGACGACGCCTTCACCCGGCAAGCGGAGTGGGAGATCGGCGTGGCCTTCGTGGTCACGATGCTCGCGGCGTTGAGCCTCGCCGTCGTCTACGGCCTCGGCGGTCAGCCCCAGCTGGAGGGCGCGCTCCTCGGCATTTCGCTGTTCGCCCTCGGCTACGGGCTGGTGGTCTGGGCCCGCCGGCTGCTGCCGTCGCGGGAGGAACAGCAGGAACGTGAGCCGCTGGCCGACACGCCGGAGGAAGTGGCCGCGGTGGTGGCCGCGCTCGAGGAAGGCGGTGTGCTGACCCGGCGCAAGGCGCTGCGGCGGCTGCTGGTGGGAGCGGGAGCCTCCCTCGGGGTGGCGGCGCTCTTCCCCATCCGCTCACTGGGCCCCTCGCCGGGAGATTCGCTCAAGCGCACGCCTTGGACCAACGGCCTCCGCCTCGTCGACCCGGAGGGCCGGCCCATCCGGGCTGAGGACGTGCCCCTCGACGGTCTGGTCACGGTGTTCCCCGAGGGCTACATCGGGTCGGCCGACGGCCAGGCCGTGCTGGTTCGCGTTCGCCCCGAACTCCTGCAACCGATTCGCCAGCGAGCCGACTGGGCGCCAGAGGGGTTCGTGGCCTATTCCAAAGTGTGCTCGCACGCCGGGTGCCCCGTAGGCCTGTACCAGGCACAGGACCACTCGCTGCTGTGCCCTTGCCACCAGTCCACCTTTGACGTCCTGCGTCACGCCCGCCCGACCTTTGGTCCCGCGGCCCGAGCCCTGCCGCAGCTGCCGTTGCGCATCAATGCGCAGCGTGAGCTGGAGGCGACGGGTGACTTCTCCGACCCGGTCGGACCGGCCTGGTGGACCAGGCCATGATGGCCGGACTGCCCCGCGCTCGCCGACCCAGCGCTCGCCGACCCGGTGCTCGCGCGTGGCGGGGCGCGACCGCGCTGGCCGCAATCTTCATGGTGGGCGCCTGCGTCGTGACCGCCGGCTGTACCAAGCAGACGCCGAATGCGCTCGATCCGAAGGGATCCTCGGCGTCGACCCTGACCACCATCTGGTGGCTGCTCTTCGGCGCCGCGCTGGTCGTGTTCGTCGTGGTGACCGTCCTGATTCTCTGGGGTGCCTTCCGCCGACCGGGTGGCGATCTGCCCGGGAAGATGCGTCCGGGGACGTTCATCGGCGTCGGTGGTGTCGCCATTCCCGCCCTGATCCTGGCCGGCGTCGGCGTGCTCACGGTGTGGGGTGTCAATCGCCTGCGCAGCATCGACCCGGGCGCCATGCGCATCGAGGTCGAGGGGCGGCAGTACTGGTGGGTCGTCCGCTATCCGAGCGAGGGCGTGATCACGGCCAACGAGATCCATGTGCCCGCCGGACGTCAGATCGACCTCGTGCTCACCTCCTCCGACGTCGTGCACAGCTTCTGGGTGCCGCAGCTCGACGGCAAGACCGACCACGTGCCCGGCCAGACCAACCACATGCGCATGCAGGCCGACACGCCCGGCGTCTACCTGGGCCAATGTGCCGAGTTCTGTGGCCTGTCCCATGCCTGGATGCGGCTCCGGGTGGTGGTCGACGAGCCGGCCGCCTTCGCGGCCTGGGCCGATGCCGAGCGGGCCTCTGCCAACCCGGCCACCGACGCGGCGGCCCAGCGGGGACGCGAGGTCCTCCAGTCGACCGCCTGCGCGGGTTGTCACACCGTGCGGGGGACCGACGCCCGGGGCGATCTGGGCCCTGATCTCACCCACGTGGGCTCCCGGGCCACGATCGGCGCCGGCGTGCTGCCCAACAACCCGCAGAACGTGGCGGACTTCATCCGCCGGCCGCAGGACATCAAGCCGGGGAACGTGATGCCGCCGGTTCCGCTCTCGGACGGTCAGGTGAACGACCTGGTCGCCTACCTCGAAAGCCTGCAGTGAGCAGCTGCTGATCCTGGCAGCTGCTGAACTTGCCCGGGAGGGCCTATGACGATCGCCCCCGAGCCTGCCATACGCCTTGCAGAGCTGGCCGCCGAGGCTGGCGAGAACCACACCCTCGACCAGCTGTGGCGAGACAAGCCGGGCGTCCTCGGGTTCTTCAGCACGGTGGACCACAAACGGCTCGGGCATCGCTACATCATCACGGCGTTCGTGTTCTTCTTCCTGGCGGGGATCCAGGCGCTCATCATGCGGGTGCAGCTTTCTGCGCCCAATGCCGACGTCGTGGGCGCCAATGTCTACAACGAGCTGTTCACCATGCACGGCACGACAATGATCTTTCTGTTCAACACGCCCGTGCTGGCCGGTTTCGCCAATTACCTCCTGCCGTTGCAGCTCGGTTCGCGAGATCTGGCCTTCCCGCGCTTGAACGCCTTCTCCTATTGGGTGTTCCTGATGTCGGGAATCTTCATGTACACGAGCTATCTCGTGGGCAAGCCGCCGAGTGGGGGATGGTTCGCCTATCCGCCCTTGACCGACAAGGCCTATCTGCCCGATGTCGGCATGGATTTCTGGTGTCTCGGAGTGATCT
>JAXDQG010000498.1:0-3257 GCA_034667945.1 Acidimicrobiia bacterium
ACCTGGTAGGTCGAGGCACCCGTCCCGACCGCGGCGACGTCCTTGGCGGCCGGCGCAGCCGTGGGGATGGCCGCGGCCGCGGCAATCCCGGAAACGCCCGACGCCCGCAACACTTGGCCGATCTGCAGCAGGTTCGAGTCTGGGACGCCATTGGCCGAGCTGAGATCGGCCACCGTCGTGCCGAGCCGAGCAGCAATGCTCCACAGCGTGTCGCCCGCCTGCACGGTGTAGCTGCTCGTCGAGGAGGAGGCGGAGGAGGCGGACCCCGCCCCCGGTGCCGCCGCGGTTGAGGCCGACGACGATGCTCCAGAGGGGATGGCCCCACTCGGAAGGCGGAGCAGCTGGCCGACCTGCAGTGCATTGGCGTCGGCGATGTCGTTCAGGGAGCTGAGCGTGGCCACGGTGGTCCCGTACCGAGTGGCTATGGACCAGAGAGTGTCGCCTGCCCGGACGGTGTATCCGCTCGCTGGCGGGGCGGCGGCCGAAGCCGCAGCCGTGGGCACGACCAGCACCTGTCCGACAGCTATACGGTCCGCACTGTCGAGATGATTTGCCTGCATCAACTCGTCAACGGCGATCCCGAAGCGTTGTGAGAGCGCCGACAGCGTCTCTCCCGGGCCCACGATATGGGACTGCGAGGCACCCACGGCCGGGCCAATGAGGGCCACTGATGCGGTGACTGCAGCTGCTACGGGGCGCAAACGCAAGGAGGACCTCCGCCGATCAACGGTCGGGCGTTCGGGAGAATCTGTCAGTAGATCTGGTGGCGAATTGGACCGAGCGGATCCAACCTCCCTACCTCAGCAGGTCGGAACGGTCCGCGAGTCCTCTTCGCGCAAGGTCGAAGCGAGGAGCCGAAAGGTCATCCGGACCCGGCGGGGAGGAGCGTATGGCTCTCGTCACGCAACGGCAACCCCAACAGTTCACTCCAGCAACATTGCGATGACGCTCTATTGGGAAACGCGAGACCGCGCCCGAACGCGAAGAGGAGGAGTGCAAGCACTTGTTCGCACGTCGAAACTCCCAGCCGGGTACGGATCAATCAGCGTAGGTCACCGACCGTCGAGCGCCTCTTTTGCCTGGTCGACGCGCCTGATGCGCCGCTGAAGACGGCGTCACGCCAGCGGTCAGGAGCGAGCAGTGCAGGCGGGCGTGGTCGCGAGGCGACGCTGTTCCGCACGCCGTTCGGCCTCGAGCCGCTCCAATTCGAGATCGTCGGACAGGTCGACATGGCTCATCATCTCGGCCACCGCCCGATGTCCGGCCCTCTCCGCAATCAACCGATACATGTCCTGCGCCACCCGCCGATAGCTGGGATGTCCCTGCGGGCCAGAGCGCAGCTCGATGAGGTGCATAGCCTCACGAGCATTCAATTGGAGGGCAAATCTCACCCGATACGCCAATGAAACCGCATATCCGGCCTGGTCGGGTAGCAAGCTTTGCAGCGCCTGATAGAGCGACGCCGACCTCTCCATGGCTTCGTCGTAGCGTTCGGTCAGGCCGGCCTCGTCCACCGTGTGGGGGCGGACGTAGCCATGTGCAGGCGTGAAGCGCTGCCATTCGATCGTGAGCAAGCGATGCCGTTGCAGGTCCCGGAATGCCCCGTAGTCGGCCAGGATGTCGAAGCGGTAACCGGTGCGCTCCAACGCCCGTCCTGGCTTGTGCCGCCGGTTGGTACGGTCGCCCACGTACGACCGCACGAGCTCCACCCGCTCGCCGTCGGTCATGCGCCCGACACGCTCCAGGATGCGATCCTCCGAGACGTCCACGTGGGGATAAAGCATGGCGGCCAGCATCTTGGCCTCGCCATCAGGGTCGAAGTCGACCAGTCGCACGAGCGGTTCGGCCTCCGCCGGATCGGGACCGGGCTCGTCCGTGAACAGCCGCGCGGCCATCTCGGCGGTCTTCTCCCTCGTGTCGGCCAGATAGGCCGACCAGGCGACGCCCCGGTCAGGCAGGTCCACCCGACGAAGGAACGACGGGATGACCTTGCGGAGCTCGTCCAGGATCATCTCGGCGTACTGCCGGGCCTCGGGCAGCGGATGCGCCGCCATACGGAGCAGCAGGGCCTCGAAGGCCTGGCCACTTCCGTAGATGCCCACGTTGGAGAGCGAGCCGGCCGGCAGCACGCCCCGCACGGCATCGAAGGCCTTGGCCTTGACCGCCTGTCGGTACACGAAATCGGAATCGTTGGGAGCCTTGGGCGTCTCGCGTCGCACGTGATCGGCCACCTGACGGGCCAGCGCGGCATAGCTGTCGAAGAGCCGGTCCATGTCGGAGACGTAGCGGGTCGCGAGGGGTGAACGCAGGATCTCGGCATCGCGGTAGTAGCGGTAGCGGCCACCGAGCCGCTCGTCGTAGGCGATGTAGCGGGTGGACTGCTCGAGATACGAGGCCAGCCGGCCCCACTCCAGCACCTTGGTGAGCAGGTTGGACGCCTGCTCACAGGCGAGGTGGACGCCACCGAGCTGGGCCACCGAGTCGTCGCCGTACTCGACGAACACCCGCTGATAGAGCTGCTCGGCCCGGCGCACCCCGACGGTGGCGTCAAGCTGCTCGTCACCGCTCAGGTCGAGGTCACCGAGGAACTCGTCGAGGAAGAGCCGACGCAGGCCCTTGGACGAGCGCGAATAGCGGGCGAAGAGCGCACCCTTGACGACCTCGGGCAGATTGACCAGGGCAAAGACCGGGCTGTCGAGGTTGGTGAAGTAGCGCTGCAACACCTCACGTTCAGTGGGGGTGAACTCCTCGGAGACGTAGAGGCTCACCGGCGGCACCCTAGTGGGGTGCATCCCGCACCCGGGGGATCCTGGCCGAATCTGGGGAGAGAGCGGTGGCGGGCAGGATGGCGGGTTGTGGGGAGGGAGGTGTGGAAGGGGCCCGTCACACGACAACCGGGAGGGCGTCGCCCTCGACGGTCAGCTCCAGGGTGCAGAACCGGCCGGCGCGCTGGCCGTCGAGCCACACGCTCACCGGCCGCTCGAAGGTGGTGGCGAACGAGGCGCTTCGAGTGGTGCGGATCCCCGGATGCGGCAGATGGTCGCCGGTGCGGGCCCGGCGACGGGCCTGCAGGCGGGCGCGCCAGGGCAAGGACCCTTCGAGCACGTCGAGGAGGCCGTCCCCGGGGTGTGCCCGGGGCGCCGCCTTCCACTGGGCAAGCCACTCGGCGTTCATGGCCACCACGAATCGGCCCTGCCAGCGGGCCTGGCGAGCCACGAGATGGGCCGCAAACCAGTGGTCGCCGCCGTCGAGCCTGG
>JAXDQG010000499.1:0-2618 GCA_034667945.1 Acidimicrobiia bacterium
GAGCACCATGCAGCACGAGCTTCCCCGACCGGATCATCGCCAACCGACCGTTGGCCATTGGCGCCGGGATCGGGAGTCACTGCAGGCGGTCTGAACTCTGCGCCCGGCGGTTACTCGATGTGCCGTCGACCGAACGCGGGAGCAGACAACCGATGGACCTGGAAACCGAGCGAATCGCCAACGACTACCACGGCTGGTCCCCGGCCGAAGGGCAGCGGGCGGCCTACCAGTCGGGCGCCGGAATCGACCTCAACGACGCCATCGACCTGAATGACGCCATGGGACGTATCGCGCTGTTGGAGCGGGATGTGGCGATTCTGGCTGGTGTCATCGAGTCGTTGCTCCGTTGCAGTGAGGGCGACGGCCGTTGAGCTGAGGCCGCCGAGCGGAGGCGCACCCGCTATCGGCCCGCCGACCACTCTGGCGCGGGGCCCTCGGCGGTAGGGGCCGGCCCGGCCGCGCAGGCCAGATTCCGGAGCTGCGCCAGCGTCTGGCCGGCGATCCTCGACCAGCTGTAGCGCCGCGCGTGAGTGACTGCGGCGTCGGCCATCGCTGGCCTCTGTGGATAGCTGAGCAGCTGGTGGAGGGCTTCCGCGATGCAGTCCGGTCGCCTCGGAGGGACCAGGAGACCTGTGGTGCCGTGGAGCACGGTCTCCCGCAAGCCGCCGACGTCCGATGCCACAACCGGGATGCCGCAGGCCATGGCTTCCAGGGCCACGATGCCGAAGGGCTCGTACCACGGGCACATCGCCACGACGTCGGCCGAGCGCAACAGCCGCGGCACTGCAGCCCGCTCGACGGCGCCCAGGAATCGCACCCGATTGCCGATCCCGTGACGGTGGACGCGCGTCGCCAAGCGGCGAGCCTCCGCGTCGTCAAGGAGGATCCCCGCGGGAGGTCCGCCGGCGATCACGAGCTCGATGCCGGTGTCCGCGGAAGCACCGGTGTGCGCGAGAGCAACGGCGTCGACGAGGTCTGCGAGGCCCTTTCGAGCTACGAAGCGGCTGACAGCGACGATCCGGCTGGTTCCCTCCGAGCGCGGATCGCTGGGGCCATCCGGCGTGAAGCGCTCGACATCGACGCCGCAGGGGATCACCACGGCGCGGCTTCGGTCCATGCCGAGCGCCATCAGCTCCTCGACCTCGTCCCGACTGGTGGCGATGACCATGTCCACCTCACGGGCGAGCCGTTGCTCCACGGCAACCCGCTCCGGTGGACTCGTGTCGGCCGCTCCCTGGTGGCGGCGTTTGACCACGCCGAGAGCATGAAAGGTCGTGGCTACCGGTATGCCCAGCTCGTGGGCCGGTGGCAGCGAGGCCATGGTCGACATCCAGAAATGCGCGTGTACGACGTCTGGCCTGCGGTCCCGCCACAGCCGGCCGAGCTGCTCGGCGAAGTGGCCCATCCAGCCGACAAGATCGTCCTTGGGCAACGGCGCAGCAGGGCCGGCGTCGACCTGGCGGACCACGACGTTGTGAGCGAAGGGAACCTCGGTCGGCAGCGCCGGATCGTCCCTCCGGGTGTACACGGTCACGTGGGCGCCGCGCCGGCCGATGTGTCGGGCCAGCTCGGCCACGTGCACGTTCTGCCCACCAGCGTCCGCCCCGCCAAGGAGCGCCAAGGGGCTTGCGTGTTCCGAGACCAGCGCCACCTCGAGGCGACGGCTGCACACCACGTCGTCCAACACCACGCGACCTCCCTGTTCGCTGTCCTACCGGTGGGAAGGATCGCGGCACGCCTTCCCGCCGGAAGCCGGGTCATCGGCACGACCTCGCGGCGGGGCGTGAACGTTCGATGTTTCGAGATGCCTCGGCTCGCCCACCTCAGTTCCCCGAGAAGCGGTGAGGTAGACGAATACACCGTTGCCCGCCGACCCCGGCCCGAGCGACCACGCGGTATGCCGGGCGGTGGGGTCGGGTAGGCGGGCTCTGATGATGCAGCCGGACGCGACGACGAGCACCGAAGATGGCGGCGACCTCACCCGCCCACCGCTCCCGCGCACGCTTCAGGTCGAGGTCACTGCCGCATGCAACCTGCGCTGTCGGATGTGCCTGGTTCGATACCGCCCGGCGCTGGATCGTCTGCACGCCAGCATGTCGCTCGAGACCTTCGGCCAATTGCTGAAGGACGTGCCCCACGTCGAATCGGTCGTGCTGCAGGGCCTCGGTGAGCCCCTACTCGCGCCGGACCTGATGAAGATGGTGAGTCTGGCGCACGACCGTGGTGTCGTCGTCGGGTTCAACACCAACGCCACGGTGCTGACCCGTCGACGGGCGGAGGCACTCATCGATGCCGGGCTCGACTGGATGTGCATCTCGCTCGATGGCGCTACGGCAACGACCTACGAGGGCATCAGGGAAGGCGCCCATTTCGGTCACGTCGTGCGGAACATCCGCCAATTCGTCGAGGCGAAGCATGTAGCTGGGGCGGAAAGACCGGAGCTCAGCATCGTCTTCGTGGCCATGCGTCGGAACATCGCCGAGCTGCCGGTCCTGGTCGCGTTGGCGGCCGAACTGGGTGTGCCGGCGGTCTCGGTCCAGAACCTGGCCCACTCCTTCGACGACACGGTGGGTCGACTGGGGTACGACGAGATCCGAAACTTCACCAGCGAGCAGATG
>JAXDQG010000500.1:0-8324 GCA_034667945.1 Acidimicrobiia bacterium
GGAGGCCGGTCTGCCGAAGCCGCGCATCGAGCCACTCGGCGACATCCGTGCGACCCACGGCAGTGCCATGGAACAACCCGCCTGACCACGCTGGATCCACGCTGAGGGTGGCTGTCTGACGGCGGCCACCTTGCCGCGCGGTCAGCGGTAATCGTCGAAGTCCGCCTCGAGGCCTTTCTCTCCGATATCTACCATGTAGCGCCAGACATCGGGTCGTGACCCGTCGAGATCCGTGAACCCATACTCCTGCGCCAGCTGACCAGAATTGACCGATTTCTGGTGCCAACGGGTCCGATTCGGGTCACAGACCAAGGCGACGATCGCGCGTCCGACGAAGCGTGGGGTTTCGGAAAGCGAGAAGTCGGGTGGCGCCATTGGCTGCCACTTGTTGGCCGCTGTGCCGGTTACTGCCTCGCGCCAATTCTCCTCGGACACGCCGAAATTGTCGAGCATCATCTCGGAACGAAGCCACCCCGGTGTCACGGCGACCGCGGTTGCACCGTGTGGTTCGAGCTCGTGACCTTGCGAGAACGCCAGTCGATTCACGGCGACCTTTGCCAGGTCATAAAAGGTATTGAGTCGATAGCGAGATTCGTTGTATTCCGTTGTACCGTCGGTCACTTCCACCAGCAGTCCACCAGGTTTGTCGATCAGCAGCGGCAGCAGATGATGTGACGTGATCAGGTGGGTGTCGATGGCCAGGCGCAGGATCCGGAGGCCGTCGTCAAGGTTGTGCTCCCAGATGGGGGTGTTCCACTGCGTGAGCTTCTCGCCGCCCCAGATGTCGTTGACCAGCAGGTCGATGTGGCCGTGGTCCGTTCGGATCCGCTCGGCCAGATCCCTCACCTGCGCTGGGTCCAGATGGTCGACGGCGACGGCAACCCCGATGCCACCGAGCGCTGTGACCAGCGCAGCGGTCTCCTCGATCGTCTCGGCACGGCCGTAGTCAGCCCGTATCGAGCCAGTCGTCCGGCCGGTGCAGATGACGGTGGCGCCCGCTTCGCCCAAGGCAGCTGCGATACCACGCCCGGCTCCTCGGGTTGCGCCGGCAACCACCGCCACCCGGCCACGCAATGCGTCTCGATCCGGCGACCAGTTCATGGCGGGAGTCTGCCACCCCGTGCCACGCTGATCACGCGTTCTGGTCAGCCGCCCGCTGCAATGCCGCGCAATCGATCTTGCCCATACTGAGCATGGCTGTCATCACTCGCTGGGCCTTTTCGGCGTCGGGGTCGCGGATCAGTTGGTCGAGAAGAACCGGCACGATTTGCCAGGAAACGCCGAAGCGGTCCTTCAGCCATCCACATGGGCCTTCCTGACCTCCGTCGGAGAGCTGCGCCCAAAGGCGGTCAACCTCCTCCTGTGATTCGCAGTTCACCTGGAAGGAGATCGCTTCGTCAAAGGTGAATTCTGGCCCACCGTTGAGGGCGACGAACTCTTGCCCGGCGAGTTCGAAGACCACGGTCATCACCATACGTGCGGGCCGTGGGCCAGCTGATCCGTAGTGAGTGACGTCCACGATCCGGGAATTTTTGAAGATGTTGGTGTACAGCTTCGCTGCCTCTTCTGCGTGGGTGTCGTACCACAGACAGGGCGTGATCTTGGTCAGCGTTGCCATGGGCTCGCTCTCCTCGCTGGGGCGCTCGCGCGGTAGCAAAATTCGGTCGTCAGTCGAGACGAGTCGCATGGCGAGAACTCATCGCCGTCAACTGCGGGGTAGGTCCTCAGCCCTCCGAATCGTCCTGGAACGGGCGGACTTCGACAGGCGCACCGCAGGCCGCGCTGGCCTCGGCCGCCCAGCGGCGGGCGGAGTCCAGGTCTGGGGCGGTGATGACCCAGAACCCACCCAGTTGCTCTTTGCTTTCGGCGAAGGGTCCGTCGGTGGTGAGAGCCTTGCCGGTCGTCGCGTTGACGACCGAGGCGGTATTCGCCGGGAGAAGACCGCCAGCGAAGACCCAGGCACCCTCTTGCTGGACCTTGGCGTTGAAGGCGTCGACCTGTGCGTAGGCCTTCTGCATCTCTTCGGCGCTGGGCATCTCGGCGCCTTCGACCATGTACACGGAGAGCAGGTACTGCGTCATCTGAAGTTCTCCTTCGTCAGCTTGTCGGTCACGGCTCCACGCCGGACCCGACCTCTCCACGAACGGACCTTCCCAAATCGACAGCGTCGCCGGAATTTCTTCGGCGGAGCCTCGGGGATGACGCGTTCGTCCCGACCCAGTTTCGGACGTAGGGTTGGTCCACCGAGCGCGATCGCCACGCGATTTGCGACGACAAAAGTTGGCAGATCGTGACGGCGAGGCCGATCGGGTCCGCACTACCGGCGCCTCATTGGTGTTGAGGCGGTTAACGCTTTGGCTGACGTGAGCCATACTGACGCCGTGGACTGGGTCCCCCACGCATCGGCGTCTTCCCATCTCGCCACCGTGGAGCGATCGACGGGCTCAGGGGCGCACCATTTCGAACTCGCGGTGGATGCTGTGCCGGGCAACCTACCCCAGCAGGCGACAAGTTTCATCGGTCGGCAGGTTGAGCTCGCCCGGGTAGGTGAGCTGCTCGTCAGGTACAGATCGGTGACGTTGACCGGGGTCGGCGGGGTCGGTAAGACGCGGCTCGCGCTCCATGCCGCTGCCGAGGCCACCGAGCAGTTCCGCGACGGCGTCTGGCTCGTTGAGCTGGCATCGGCGGCTGACCCCGCGGCTGTACCGACAGTGGTTGCGGCCACGCTCGGCATTCCACTGCAATCAGGCAACGCCACCGACACAATCGTGCGCGCCCTCGACCATCGATTAGCGCTGTTGCTACTCGACAACTGTGAGCACGTCCTATCTGCTGCGGCCGGATTTGTGGAGGCGCTCCTCGCCCGAACAACTGCCGTCACCGTCCTGGCCACCTCGCGCGAAAGCCTCCGCGTGGCGGGTGAGCATGTCTGGGCCGTAGGACCGCTCGACGTCGCGTCGAGCCGGTCTTCTGCGGCGGAGCTTTTCGTAGATCGGGCACAAGCTACGACCTCTACATTCGGCCTAGCCGGTGAAGCCGATGGACGCACTGTGGCCGAGATCTGTCGTCAGCTGGACGGCATTCCATTGGCGATCGAACTGGCCGCAGCCCGCATGGTGTCCATGACTCCGCAAGAAGTGCTCGCCCGGCTTGGCGACCGCTTCCGCTTGCTTTCCGGCGGACGAAGGGAGGTCCAGAGGCACCGGACGTTGCGTCACGCGGTGGACTGGTCGTACGAGCTTCTCGATGAAACCGAACGTGCCGTGCTCCGAGCGTGTTCAGTCTTTGTGGATGGCTGGGATGTCGCGGCCGCGACCGCGGTCTGCGGGATGAGGCCGGCCGATGACGTCTCGATGTTGGACGTTCTCGATTCGCTCGTCCGCAAGTCGCTCGTCACCGCGAACCCGCAGCACGCGGCAATGCGCTATGGGATGTTGGAAACCATTCGCCAATACGCCGTCGAGCAGGCGTCCACGTCGATGGAGTGGTACGTCCTTCGAGACCGACACGCTGCGTGGTTCGCCGGGGAGGCAGCGCGCCATTGCTCGAGATGGGACGGCCCTGAGCAGACCGCTTCCGTTGAGTGGGTTGCCACAGAGTTCGCCAACCTTCGGAGTGCCTTCCACTGGGCAGCCAGCCGGGGTGATCTGCAAACTGCGACGACGATCGTCATCAATACCGCTTTGGTTGCGTCACCGGGCCTGCAACGCTACGAACATGCCGAATGGGCTGAAGAAGTTCTCCAGGCCGCCGAGGCGGCACGATTTTCGCGCCTCGCAGAGCTTTACCTGGCCGCATCCTTCTGCGGACATGCAGGACGTCCCGAGGATGGCGTCCAATACGCCCGCAAAGCCCGGGCACTGGCCCGAGAGAATCCGTCCGAAACCCTGGCGGTCTGGATCCCCCTGATGGAGGCGAACGGCCACAGCTTCGCGGGCCGACACAGCGAGCATCTCGCCATCTGCCGAGAATTGGCTGCGGGACGGGGTCAGGCCCGCGTGGTGGGGCTTTGCGGACTTTGCTACGGCCTTTCAATACGCGGTCGAGGTGAGGAAGCTCGTCGGATCGCCGCCGAGATGCTTGAAGCGGCGGAATTACATGGCAATCCGTTTTGGCTGGCGTACGCGCTCGGCGCGTACGGAGCCGCCTTCGCTGACAGCGACCCGGACCGGGCGGTGGCGGTCCTGCGCCGGGCCCTCTCCCACGCCAGGAGCTGCCGGGCGCCCTTCTGGGAAGCATCAATTGGAAGACAGATAGCCGTGCTCATTGCTGCTCATGGCAGCAGCGACGATGCGCTCGAACTACTCGGTTCGGCGATCGAGTCATTCCACCGAGCAGGGGATATCAAAACGCTGGCAGTTACGCTCACCTCGTTGGCAGCCGTTTTCGCCGGATTGGGGAAGACGCAGGCTGCCATGACGCTGTATGGAGCGGCCGGCAGGCACATCCATGCTGAGCGGCTGCCTGAGGTGCAGCAACTGGTGCAGGCACTGGGCGAAAGCGTGGCGGCGCAACAACTTCTCGATGGCGCCTCCATGACCCTCGGTGAAGCCGTCCGGTACGCTAACCGGCAAATTCACGCGGGACCGACCGGCAAAGCGGATCAGGAGCCGGCTGCCGACTCGTTGGGTTCCCAAATGGCCGTCGCGCAGCCTCATGTTCATGATCTGACAGAACGGGAGCAGCAAGTACTTCGCGTTCTTGGTGAGGGTCTTTCCAATAAAGACATGGCGGAGCGGCTATTTCTCAGCGTGAGAACGGTGGAGAACCACTTGGCCCACATCTACGCCAAGCTGGGCGTCCGGGGACGACTAGACGCGGCGTTGCTTGCTCGCACGGTATTTGGCGAGGCTGAACGAAGCTCTGCCGCGCGGTCGGGATGATCTTGGGTTGTTATCGGGGGAGTGGAGGGAATGTTGGATCTCGGGCCGATTCGATATGCGACAACCAGCGATGGCTTGAACATCGCCTACAAGCAGTGGGGCGGTGGTCCTCGCGACATTGTCCTGGTGCCGGGAACGATGTGGCACAGCGAGCTGACCTTCGAGCTAGCACCTTTTCGCAGGTTTGCGGAGCGCTTGGGTGCGCTCGGTCGAGTGATCTCCCTGGACAAACGAGGCACTGGGCTGTCGGACAGGTACCTGGGCGCCGGGTCCTTGGACGACCGCATTCTGGACATCACGGCGGTCATGGACGACGCCGGCATCGAGCATGCCACCATTTTGGGGCTGTCCGAGGGAGGGTCGATGGGCGCTCTCTTCGCCGCATCGATGCCTTCCAGAACGGACAGCCTAATTCTATTACTCAGCCTGCTTTACGGACCGCTGTGCGCAAACAACCCGAAACCGGAGGCGGGCCGGCAGTTCGCTGAAAAGAATCTCGCGTTGCTGGGTGAGACGTGGGGTACCGGCACTGCCCTTTTCGCATGGTTAGATGGCCCGGGCACCCCTCCCGATCGCGAGTGGTTGAGGCGGCTGGAGCAGTACACGTTCACGCCGAGGGGCATCGTCGAGCTGATGGGCCGCAATATGGAGATCGACGTTCGGCCTATCTTGCCGCTCGTTGCGGCGCCCACGCTCGTCGTGCACGCCGTTGGCGACCGCATGGTCCCGATCTCGCACGGAAGGGCCGCGGCTGCAGGCATACCCGACGCCAAGCTCGTGGAACTGGACATCCACTATCACGGGTCCTGGGCACCAGAGGGTTTCGATCCGCACGTCGATGCCATCGAGGAGTGGCTGACCGGTCGTCCGCCCGCGCCGCCCCCTCGCCTGGAGCGCGTCCTGGCCACCGTTCTCTTCACCGACATCGTCGACTCCACAGTGCTGGCAACGCAGCTCGGGGATCGCCGGTGGACGGAGACCCTCGACCCATGACCAGATCTGCACCCGCAGCGTCGCCCGCTACGGCGGAACAAGGGTGAAGAGCACTGGCGACGGAGTGTTGGCCACCTTCGACGGCCCTGCGCGTGCACTTGACTGTGCGCGCACGATCCGGGCCGAGCTGAAGAGCAGAGGTCTGCGGATTCGGGCCGGTGTGCATGCGGGCGAGATCGAGCTGCGAGACAGCGACATCGCGGGAATCGGCGTCCACATCGCCGCCCGGGTGATGTCAAAAGCGGCCGATGACGAGATCTGGGTGTCATCGACCATTCCGGGGCTTGTCGTTGGCTCGGGGCACAAGTTCGACCCTCGGGGCAGTCATGAGCTGAAAGGCATCCCCGGCGAATGGCAACTCGCCAGGCTCATCGAGGCCTGAACGCTCGCCGCGGCGAGGGCGCATCCCATGCTGCGCGGGTATTGCAGCGCCTGGGACGGGAGTAGCGTCCCTCTAGTAGCGACTCAATCCAGCATTCGCCGTTGGGGGGAACGACCGTGAAGGGACATGACGCGATCGCCAAAGCGCTCGTCGGTCAGGGGATCGATACGGCGTTCGGAGTAGTGGGTGACGCCAACGTCTTCATCGTCGATGCCATGGTGCACAACCACGGCATCCAGTACGTGGCGGCCGCACACGAGGCCTCCGCCACGCTGATGGCGCTCGGGTTCGCCCGGGCCAGCGGTCGTCTGGGGATGGCGACCGTCACGCATGGACCGGGCCTCACCAACACCATCACCGCCCTGGTGGAGGGCGTACGCAGCCGCACACCGATGCTGCTCGTCGCCGGCGACACGGCTGTCGTCGAGCGCCAACACCTGCAGCAGATCGGCCAGCGCGAGCTGGTGGCCGCCACCGGTGCCGGCTTCGAACCCATCCGCCAGCCAGGCACGATCGCTACCGATGTGGCCAACGCCGTACGGCGTGCCTACGTCGAGCGGCGCCCGATCGTGCTGGATGTGCCGATCAACTTCGAGTGGGAAGACGTCGAGCTCGAAGCCGTACCGCTCGTCGAGCCTCCGGTGTTGGGGCTGGCGCCCGATCCCGCGGCGCTCGACCGGGCGGTCGGCATCATCGCCAGCTCGGCTCGTCCGATCGTGTTGGCCGGGCGCGGCGCCGTGGTCGGCGGGGCCAGGGACGCGCTCCTGCGATTGGCCGCCCGTCTGGGTGCTCCCGTGGCGACCACCCTGCTCGGTAACGGCTTCTTCCGCGGCGAGCCTTTCAATCTGGGCATCTTCGGCACCTTGGCCACCCCGGTCGGCGCGGATGCCATCAGCCGCGCCGACTGTGTCATCGCCTTCGGAGCGGGGCTGAACTACTTCACGACCGACCAGGGCATGTTGCTGCAGGGCAAGCGCGTCGTCCATTGCGACATCGATCCCGGCCGCATCGGAAACCTCTCGCCGGTTGACGCCGGCGTGGTAGGCGACGCAACGTGCATCGCCGAGACCATCGTCAAGTGGCTCGACCAGGCCGAGCACAAGCCTGCCGGCTTCCGCTCACCGGAGCTCGAGCGACAGCTGCGCGAGTACCAACCGGACAACGATTTCGTCGATCGCAGCACCGAGACCACTGTTGACCCGCGCACGCTCACGCTTCGACTCGAGGAGATGCTTCCAGCCGATCGAACGGTGGTGATCGACGCCGGCCGGTACATGCTGAACGCGCTCAAGATCTCGACACCCGAACCGCTGGCCCTGGTCACGACGCATGCCTTCGGCTCCATCGGCCTGGGGATGGGGGCCGCCGTGGGTGCGGCTGTCGCCCGGCCGGACCGGACGACGGTGCTATTGGCCGGCGACGGCGGCTTCATGATGGGCGGGCTGGCCGAGCTCAATACCGCCGTCCAGAACCACCTCGATCTGATCGTGGTGGTCTACAACGATGGCAGCTATGGCGCCGAGCACATCCAGTTCCACAACAAAGCCATGGATCCGGCGCTCTCGCTGCAACACTGGCCGGAATTCGCGGCCGTGGCCGAGGCAATGGGGGCAACCGGCGTGACGGTGCGGAACCTCGATGACCTCGGCAATGCCGCGACCGCCATTCGTGACCGCAAGGGCCCCGTGCTCGTCGACGCCAAGCTCGACCCGCAGATGATCTCCGAGGTCACAGCGATGGTGCACTGACGACGGTGCACTGACGACGGCGCCGCCCGGTGCGGCCGTCGAACGCAGCCGCTCAGACCCAGGTGCCGGCTGCGTCCTTCGTCGAGAAGCGAGGAATGACTTCGTTGGCGAACCGGTAGAGCTCTTCCTGGTTCTCCTCGACGGCCAGATGCCCTTGTCCGAACTGGACCCACATCTCGGTGAAGCCGAGCCGGTCGCGCGCCTCCTCGATCTGCCGGGTGATGGCGTCGGGGTTGCCGACCAACGTGTTGGCCTTGCCTTGGCTGAACGGCAGGAACCAGCTCTCCCAATACCAATCGTGCTCGGCCTCCAGCTCCT
>JAXDQG010000501.1:0-4536 GCA_034667945.1 Acidimicrobiia bacterium
CCAGGAGGTCTCAACGACCATGGCTTTCGCCCGCTTGCTGACGAAGCTCATCAAGGACAAGGCGCTCGGCACGCGGATCGTGCCCATCATCCCCGACGAGGCGCGGACCTTCGGCCTGGACTCGCTGTTCGCGCAGATCGGCATCTACTCGGCCGCGGGCCAGCTGTACGAGCCGGTCGACCGCGACCTGCTGCTGTACTACAAGGAGAGCAAGGACGGGCAGCTGCTCGAGGAGGGCATCACCGAGGCCGGCTCGCTCTCCTCCTTCACCGCCGCGGCCACCTCCTACGCCGCTCGCGGTGTGCCGATGGTGCCCTTCTACATCTTCTATTCGATGTTCGGGTTCCAGCGGGTCGGCGACCTGATCTGGGCCCTGGCCGACGCCCGGGGGCGCGGCTTCCTCATGGGGGCGACCGCCGGGCGCACCACGCTGCTGGGCGAAGGCCTGCAGCACCAGGATGGCCACTCGCTCCTGCAGGCCTCGACCATTCCGCCCTGCCAGGCCTACGACCCGGCGTTCGCCTACGAGATGGCGTTGATCATCAAGGACGGCATCCGGCGGATGTACGAGGACAACGAGGACATCTTCTATTACCTCACCCTCTACAACGAGAACTACGTGATGCCGAAGGCTCCCGATGATCTCGACGAAGAGGGCTTGCTCCGCGGCCTGTACCGCTGGGCGTCGGCGCCGGAGGTCGAGGGTGAGCTGAAGGGCCGGACTGCCATCCTGTTCTCGGGATCGACCTGGCACCTGGCGCAGAAGGCAGCCGAAGAGCTGGCCACGCAGTACGGCGTGGCGGCCGAGCTGTGGTCGGCGACGTCGTACAAGGCCTTGCGCGAGGACGCCATCTCGGTCGAGCGTTGGAACCGGCTGCATCCGACGGAGGCGCCACGCACTCCCTATGTGACGTCGCGTCTGGCCGAGGTCAACGGTCCGGTGGTGGCGGTGTCCGACTTCATGCGGGCCGTACCCGACCAGGTTGCCCGCTGGGTGCCCGGCGATTGGCTCTCGCTCGGCACCGATGGCTTCGGTCGCTCCGACACGCGCGAGGCGCTCCGGCGCTTCTTCGAGATCGACGATGCCCACATCGTCGTGGGTGTCCTCTCGCAGCTGGCGCTGCGGGGCGAGGTCAAGCCGGAGACCGTGGCCGAGGCCATTCGGCGCTACGACATCGATCCCCAAGTCGCCGAGTCCTGGAACTCCAAGGTGCACTGAGCGCCGCGCCGCGCCGCCCGGGCGGGCCTCGAGTCTGCCCAGCCCGCCGACAGGAGGCAGCCTATGAGCGCCGATCCGATGCCACGTCAGCGCCTGCGCGCTGCGATTTCGGAGGGTGGGCCGGTCCTCGCTCCTCTGACGCTTGATCCGCTGACCGCGCGGCTGTGTCAGTCGCTCGGCTTCGGCGCGGGCTATCTCTCGGGCGGGGCGCTGGGCTACCAGTACGCCGTCTCCGAGGCACTGCTCACGATCACCGAGCTGGCCGATGCGTGTAGGCGGATGACCACGCGGTCCGACCTGGCGATCATCGTCGACGGCGGAGTGGGCTTCGGTGATCCGGTGCATGTGCAACGGGCGATGTGGGAGTTCGAGGCGGCCGGCGCGGCGGCGGTGGAGCTCGAGGATCAGGTGGCGCCCAAGCGCGTCAGCCACCATCGGGGCGTCGAGCACCTGGTGCCGCCCGAGGAGATGGTGGCGAAGATTCGGGCTGCCGTGGAGGCCCGCCGGGATCCCGATTTCCTGATCATCGCCCGAACGGGCGCGGTCCGCCACGAGGGGTTCGAGGCGGCTATCGGGCGAATGCGGGCGTATCGGGATGCGGGCGCGGACGTCTTGATGCTGTTTCCCAGCACAGAGGAGGAGTGGGCCGTGGCACCGGGGCTCTTGGACGCGCCCCTGGCGGCGATGGTGGCAGCCGATACCAAGCTGCCGCCCGGCTGGCCGCTGGTGATCGATCCTTTCACCGGGCAGGTGCTGGCGTATCAGGCGGTGCGCGATGCCTATACGCGGTTGGTGCGGGAAGGGACCAGCGGCCACACGTTGAAGGCGCTGATGGCCGTGTACCGGGAGCTCCCGGGGATGGCCGGCTTGGAGGAGCTCTACGAGCTGGAACGGCGGACGACCGAGCCGGGGAGCTGAGGTATCTGCTCAGTAGCGGAGCGCGCCGAGGCGGCCTACCTCGTTGCCGGCCGCATCACGAGCCACAAGGTCGCCCCGAACATTGATTCGTCCCGCGAAGCCGGGCACGTCCGCGTAGATGGCGTACCCAATGCCCTCCGCCCAGCCGAGTACCGTTACCGGGGTACTGGTCCCCTCGAATTCGACGGTGATGGATGTCACCACGTCTTTGCGGGACCCGGGCATCGCAAGCAGGGCCAGGATCTCCCCGGTGTTGTGCTCGTTTGTGACCGGCACGGCTGGCAGCCAGCCCATCATTGTCGTCATCGTCGCCGGGAAACAGGTCCCCATCTGCTGACTGCGGCCGTTGCCGGGAAGAAGCGCGATGCACCAAGCGTCAGCCGTACCGCCGGACGTTTGGGGTCGCGGAGTTGTGCCGACAACCACTTGTCCGGGCGGAGCGCTGACCTCGAGGAGCGGGACCTCTGCGTCTCCGTTGCTCCCGGGCGAACCGGGGCCAGCAACGGTGCTCTGCACGGCCGCAGGAGTGGTGACAGTAGTCGTGACGATGCCGGGGCCAACGCCGGTGCTCACCGGCACCGTGATTGGCGGGCGCCCGATGTAGGCGAGCGCCCCGCCAACCGTTCCCGCCACGATGAGAATGACCGCCGCTGCTGCGAATCGCCGCTTCGCTCGCCGCCGGCGAACTCGTCCGGCAAGTCCCTCGAGATCCGGGCGAAAGGCCGGCACAGAGGTCGCCAGCCGATGCAGGTGGCTGACCAGTGCCGCTTCGAAATCGGCTTCGGCGACGGGGTCTTCCCGTTGGGATCGACCGGCGGTCACGAGCCGCCCTCCAAGTGGCGGCGCAGTTCGGCTACTGCGCGGGAAAGGCGGCTCTTGACGGTGCCGATCGGTATCTCGAGCGTTTCACCGATCTCCACGGTGGAGAGTTGCAGGTAGTACCGGAGGACGACGACCGCTCGCGACCCGACATCCAGCGCGGCCAACGCGCGTTCGAGCGCAATCGAATCGATGCCGGCCGGTGGCGCCGCCGTTCGCTTCAGGCGCTCGAGTCGGCGAAGCAACTCTCCCTCGCGGTTCCGACGTCGGTGAGAGGTCCGGGCCCAGTTGAGCGCAGTCCGGTAGGCCCAGCCCGCTGGATTCTTGGTGTCGGCGATTCGCGACCAACGTTCGTATGCCCTGACCATTGCCTCTTGAGTCGCTTCGGCGGCCAGCGACTCATCGCCGACGATGAGGACAAGAGCCCTGTGCAAACGAGGCGCCACGTTGACGTAGAAAGTCTCAAACTCCAGGGTGTCAGTCAGACTCACGGCCACACGAAGTTCCAAAATGTGGCCACAAGGCTCTCCCTCCGCAGCAACAATCACGCCCAGAAGAGTCGCCCACAGGGCGTTTGGTTCCGAGATTTGAGTATCGAATCATCGGCGACCCTCTTGCTCACAGCAAGCGCGATTAATCTCACTTTGTGCGCGTGAGCCTCGATCGGCCTCCGGGGCGACCCGGGCCTGTTTTCGCTCGTAGTTGTTGCTCCGGTGACGAAACCGGCTCGCGGAGTCCTACCTGGACCCTGGCTTACGAGTTGGCCGACATAGAACCTCGCTGAGCAAGTCTTTGGCCTAGTCCCCGGGTCGGCACGCGTTGCGGAATGGCCGGCGAGTGCGGTTGCCGCTTTCGCCACCGGACAAACCCGTACAGGCAGAAACGAGCAGGTCAGCGGTGCTGCCCGATTTCACGAACCGCGGTGGCACCGCCACTCCACAGCACCGGCCGTAAGCTGTCACACCCCGTCCGTACGGTGTTAACCATGGAACACAGCGACGGAACGTTCACCTGCCAGTGGTGCGCCACCAACTTCCCGCGGCGCAGCCACACCGGCCGCAAACCCCACTACTGCACCGCCACCTGCCGCCAACGCGCCTACGAGCACCGACGCCGCGGCGCCCGCTACCCCAGCCACCCCTGGCCCGCCGCGCTGCCAGCCCGAAAACCGACGCCGAAACGCTACGAGATGGGCCGCCACTACCGCCTCCGCCACGCCCTACGCCCCGCCGGCCTCCCCGACCAACGCGGCCGCCGCGAAACCCTCTGCGGCGCCTGGGCCCACACCATGCCCAAACGCTTCGGCGACCGCCTCACCGGCCCCGAACGCTACTGCCACACCTGCCACACCTGCCACACCATCACCCAGCAACACCCACCCACCCGCCCCATCGACCCACCCACCGACCTCGCCGTCATCACCCACCTCATCACCCGACTCCCACCCCACCCCAACACCGCCGACCTCTTCACCTACCTCGGGCTCAGCACGCCGGGGTGAGCAGCGCCTACTGCTGTCCGGTCGACGCCCACGATTGAGCGCTCTCCAAGCGGTTCTGCATGCGGCGCATACCCCGCAG
>JAXDQG010000502.1:0-3274 GCA_034667945.1 Acidimicrobiia bacterium
GCCTCGCTCGCGGCGGGCGTCGATCGGCGGCTCCGCGCCGCGCACGACGGTGACCCCGCCGTCGCCGGGCGGCCCGTGGCCAGCTGGCGAGCCGACGCACTCGTCGACCTGGCGGCTCAATCCATGCGCCGAGAGCCGTCCGAGCAATCCGCTCCGGACCGCTATCGCATCGGCATCGTGCTGAGTCCCACAGAATTTGAACTGGCGCCCGTCACAGCGTTGTGCGACTCGGCGGTCTACCGGCTGGTCATGGGGGCAAAGTCAGAGACGCTCGACGTCGGACGCTCGACCCCGGTGTGGCCGATCGGTCTCCGCCGGGCCATCACCGCAAGAGACGGAGGATGTGTCTTCCCCGGCTATGATCGGCCGCCGTCGTGGTGCGACATCCACCATTGCCAGCCTTGGTCCGAAGGCGGGGACACCCGCCTGGACAACGGGGCCCTCCTCTGTCGGATGCATCACACCTTCGTCCATCGCTATGGGTGGATAGTCGTCATTCCCGCAGCCAGAGGCGCCCCCGAGGTCCGTCGACCCGACGGCAGCCTCTTCTGTCTGCCTGGCTTGCGTCGAGGCTTGGAGGCCGGCGAGAGCGACTGGCTGGTCCCGGGTAGGGCCGGTGCCGCCTAGCGTGCAGCCGTGCCCGAGCTGCTGACCCCAGAGCTGAACGAGCTGCGCGACCTGGTCGCCGCCTTGGCGGCCGACACGCTGGTGAGGTTGCGCGACGATCCGTCCTTGTCCCCGACCGAGCTGCGTCGGCGGACTCGGGACGCCTCCCAGGCCGTCGGGTTGTATCCGATGGCGCAGTCGGGAAGCTCCGTGCTGGGGTTGGTGGTGGCCCGAGACACGCTGGGTCAGTACAACGTCGGCCACTTGCCCGGACTGTTCGGCGCCGGGCCGGGCGTGCTGGCCGGGGTTGGGGAGCCGCTCCGCTCGAGCCACCTGTTGCCCGTGTTGGCGGGGGAGAAGCAGGCGGGCTTCGCCTTCACCGAGCCGGATTCCGCACCTCGCCCCAGCTGGGGTCGGCTCGAGGGCGACGAGCTGGTGATCAACGGGCAGAAGTCGTACGTGACCGGCGGCGCCGAGGCCGACTTCCTGACCGCGCTCGTCGAGGTGGAGGACCGTGGCCCGGCGATGGTGGTCATCGACACCGCCGCGGAGGGTGTGACGATGACCCGTCGCTTCGGTTCCATCGACGGTAGTCACCACGCGGCATTCACGTTCTCCGAGGTCCGGGTTCCGGCCACCCACATCGTCGGCGCAGCCGGTGAGGGAAGGACGCGCGCCCTCGGCAAGATCAGCGAGGTCCGCCTGTCGATCGCGGCGGGCTGCGTGGGCGTCGCCGCCTGGATCATCGAGCACGTGACCGATTGCCTGCAGGCGCCTCGCCGGGGTGGCGTTTCGCTCTCCGCGCGCGACAACGTCCGGCTGCGCTACGGGGACATGCGGATCAAGGCCTTTGCCGCCCGGAGCGCGGTGTATCGGACCGCCCGTCTGGCAGATCTGGGCGAGAATGTGGTCAACGAAGCCATGGCCTGCAAGGTCTTCGCGACCGAGACGGTGGGTGAGCTCGCAGATGCGGCGGTTCAGCTCGAGGGCGGCGAAGCGCTGGTCGAGGGCCATCCGCTGGAGGGGGTCTTTCGGCGGGTGCGGACGTTGCGCCTCGCCGAGGGCGAGAGCGACGTCCTGCGATTGAATGTGGCGCGGGGCCGGCTCGATCTCGGATTGGGGCGGCTCTGAAGTCTTTGGTTGCCCCTCAGGCAGACACGCTGAACGGCGGGTATTGGTCGGTGAGGAAGCCGGCGTAGGCCTGAACCCGAAGGCCGTAGCGATAGACGCCGACGAGGAAGTCGCGAGCGCCGCGCGGGTATTCGCCGGTGAAGAGCACCGCGAAGAAGCCGAAGATCAGGGCGAAGAAGGCTGCGATGACCAGAAGCGTCAGCACGATGTAATGCGGTATGGCAAGGATCCACTTGTAAAGCGGCTTCCAGCGATTCAACCGCTCGGGGTACACGATGCTGACCTGCGTGTGCGGTTCGACGCCGTCATCGACGTCGGCGGGCTGGAAGTCGAACGGCGGGTAGTCCTCATGTAGGAAGAGCGCATAGCTGATGGCCCGCCACTCATAGCGGTGGGTCATGGCGATGACGTCGAAAAGGGGCTTCGGGATCTGCTCGGTGAACAGCACGGTGAAGAAGCTGATGAAGAGCAGCACCTCACGAAGCGAGCTGAGCGCGCTGGCGATGGCGAGATGGGGAATAGCCATGAGCCACTGGACCAACGGCCGCCAACGAGTGATGTGCGAGTCCGCTTCGAATTGGAGTTGAGCGGGATATGGGACCGTAGCTGACACGACGTGGCTCCTTCGCGCTAGGAGCGCGCTGAGGAGATCGGCGCTCTTGTGCGTGCAGCACAGCAGGTTTGCATCCCCATTACCAGGGATTATCCGAGCGTCCGAGCTCTCCTCAGCCGATCGTGGTACCCACGGCCCGGCCGATTCCATAAGTGAATCCGGCCGCGAGCCCGACGATGATCAGCTGACGAAGCGCCCCTCGCCAGATCGGACTGCCGGCGCTGCTGCTCACAAAGCCGCCCACGCTGATAGCGGCCAACGAACCCAACACCATCGACCACGCGACCGCGGCGCTACCGCCGGTGAAGAACCAGGGGAACAGCGGCAAGATGCCGCCCGCCACGAACAGCACCAGCGATGAGGTGGCGGCCACGATCGGCGAGCCCATCTCGTCGCGGTTGACGCCGAACAGGTTCTGCGCGGCGAACGCCAACAACAGATCCTCGTCGAGCCCCAACTCGGTGCTGGCCCGCTGCGCGGTGGACGTGTCGAAGCCACACTGCTCCAGCTTGGTCTCGAGCGTGTCGAGCACGAGCTTGGGGTTGCGGCCCAGCAACTGCCGGAGCTCGGCGAGCACCCCTTGGTAGAGATCGACCTGCGCGGTCACGGAGACCCATTCCCCGGCGGCCATCGACAGGGCCCCGGCGACCAGGCTGGCAAGCCCGGCGAGCCGGACGGTGCTGGCCGAGGCGTGGGCGCCCGCCATGCCCAGCACGAGCGCCAAGATCGTGACCAGTCCGTCGTTCACGCCGAGGACGGCCGCCCGGGCGCCACCGCGCGACACCTGAACCGCCTTGCGATGCAGTTCGGCGGCATCCGCGGCCGGGTCGGCCGGACGGGGTGCGATGGAGATGCGTCGTCCCGCCCTGGCCAGGCCGGTGACGTCCTCGGCTGCCGTCACCTGGAGGCGCCCTCGATGAACGC
>JAXDQG010000503.1:0-3921 GCA_034667945.1 Acidimicrobiia bacterium
GAGAATCTGATCCAGGTGAACGCCCAGCTGCTGCCTGGTGACTCCGGAGGTCCGCTGTACGCCGCCTCGGGCGACATCATCGGCATCGACACCGCCGCCTCGGGCAGTGGGTTCCGCGCCTCGAGGACGACAGGCGGTGAGGGGTTCGCCATCCCGATCGACGATGCATTGGCGGTCGCGCACCAGATCACCTCAGGTCAGGCGTCGTCGACAGTGGTGATCGGCACGCCGGGATTCCTCGGCATCTCGACGTCGACCTCGCCCTCGGTGAGCGGTGCGGTGGTCAACCAGGTGGTCTCGGGCAGTCCGGCCGCCAAGGCCGGCCTCGGCGCCGGCGACGTCATCACCGCCATTGACGGTCAGAACATCAACAGCGCGACCGCGCTGGCGACGACGCTCAGCGCTCACAAGGCCCATGACACCGTGTCCATCAAGTGGACCGCAAGCGATGGCACGTCCCACCAGGCCAATGCCGAACTGGCGGCTGGACCGTCCAACTAGCGGGGCGCTGCCCCCCCCGGCCCCCGGATGCCGGCTTCGCCGAATGGTCGCGCCGTCCGCTAGTCAGACGGCAGCGGCCCGCAGCCGGTCGAAGGAGTGCTGCAGGCACCCCGCATAGAACGCCGGGTCCGGCATCATGTCCCGGCACGATGCGATGGACAGCGCGATCTTGCCGCAATAGCTGTTGACCACGTTCATGAGGCCCATGTTGTCGTGCACCATGCCGAAGCCGTACATGGCCACGGCTCGGGCCCCGGCCATGTAGAGCGGCACCTGGGGACCCGGCACGTTGGTGACCACGGTGTTGTAGGGCGGACTCGTCCGCTCGTTGGCGATGGCCATGGCCGCGGACAAACGACCGGCGAGCGCGGCGATGGCTGCCGGGATGACCTTGCCCATCTCGGTCATCGTCTCCGCCCCAATGGCGTTGGTCAGCTCCTTGGCCGCCTTGGTCCCCGAATGCACCGCGCGGAGACGGGCGGCCGCGTCGTCGATGTCGGTCCGCAGCGCAACCATCATGGCGGCCACCTGGTTTCCGCTGGTGCTCTTGTCTCCTTCGGCCCGGACGGAGATGGGGCACATCGCGGTCAGGGACTCGGCGGGAAGCTCGCCCTTGTCCTGCAGGTATTCCCGCAACGCCCCGCCCACGAGGGCCAGAAAGACGTCATTGACCGTGCTGCCGGGACTGAGCGAGCGGATGGATCGGACGTCGTCGAGGTCGAGCATGATCCCATCCACGACACGGTGCGCGGACACCGGGGCGTTGAACCGGGTGCGCGGCGCCGCTCCCGGTCCCAGCTCGGCGGCGCCCTGCCGGCGGGACAGCTCCATGATCTTGCGGTTGGCGGCGACCGCCTTGGCCAGTGGCGGCAAGGAACGGAATGGATGGGCGACGTTGCTGAACGCCGCCCTGGCCAAGAGCTGTTGCGCCGAGGGAAGCCGCTCGCCCCGCCACTCGGTCGGGGGAGGCGTCGGAGGGCCACCGATGGGTTCCAGGTCGTGGATGGCCGATGTGAGCTCGGTGCCCGAGGCGCCGTCGACTGCTGCATGGTGGATCTTCGACAGAACGGCGAAGCAGCCGGGCGGGTACGCCTTGACCCGGTCCAGACCATCGATGACGTAGAACTCCCAGAGCGGCTTGGTGCGGTCGAGTGGCCGGCTGATGAGGCGGGCGCATTGGATGCACAGCTGCCGCCAGTCACCCGGCTCCGGCAGCGCGATGTGCCGCATGTGGAACTCGATGTCGAACGTTTCGTCTTCGATCCAATACGGATGATCGGCGTTGAAGGGAACCGTCACGATGCGTTGGCGGAATGCTTGCGCCATGTGGAGCCGCTGCTCGATGTGCGTCATCAGTCCCTTGAAGGTGACCTTGCCGCCGGGTGCCGTGGACGGGTCGTAGATCGTCAGCCCACCTCCACTCATCGGGGCCTTGGCGGTCTCCGCGTACAGGAACGATGCATCTTGCGCGGTCAGCTGCTGCACGCGCGGGAGTCTTCCATCCGCGGCGGCCCTGTGTCGAGGGTCACACCTCAACTGTTCACGACAGCAAGCGTGCCCGTTCCCGGATGAGCTGCTCGGCATCCGAGCAGATCGCAGCGATTGCGTCGGCGGCGGGACGGACGGCGGTGATCTGCCCAGCGGCCTCGCCATAGATGAAGGGTGCGCGAGCGGTGTCTCCCGTGCGGAATGCGTTCACATACGTCTCCGCGAGATCGCCGGCGCATTGGCTCAGTTCCATTTCCCGACCGAGCCATTCGTCGAGAAAGGCATTTCGCTTGACGCGGAAACCGACTTCCGACGGCCAGGGCAAGTCGCCGAACGCGCGCGCGTTCATGATGTCAAACACCTTCGAACGTACGGTGTCCCGACCGTCGCTCAACACGACTGCTTCTTTGTGACCGGCTGACATCTCGTCGGCCTCGACAACCGCGGTGAACAGCGTTCCCATCCAGGCGCCCTCCGCCCCGGCCGCCAGGACCGCCGCCAGCGCCCGCCCGCTCGAGATGCCACCGGCTGCGATGACCGGAACCTGGGGGAACTCCTCGACGGCTCGCACGAGGAACGGCAACAAGTTGGCCGGACCACAATGTCCACCGGCCTCCTGGCCTTGCACAGCGAGCACATCCGCACCGCCTGACGCGGCACGATCTGCATCCTCCATGCTCTGCACTTGGCAAATGGTTTTGATGCCGGCCTGCTTCGCTTTCCTCAACCATGGTGTCGGATCACCGAACGAGAACAGCATGACGGGCACATGCTGCTCGAGTGCGGCTTCGAAGTTCTCTTCCGAACTGGGAATGTTGTGCGTGAGGAAGCCGACGCCGAACGGGCGATCGGTGTGGGCACGCACTGCTGCAATTTGCTCCCGTACATACTGAGGCTTTATGCGCAAGGCCAGCGAGGCCGCGCCGAACGTGCCCAGCCCGCCGGCGGCAGACACCGCGCCCGCCAAGTTTCCGCCGCTCATGCGCGCCATTGGCGCAGAGACGATCGGATATTCGAGCCCCAAGAGCTGCGTGAGTCTTGTCGTGATCATCTCGGACCCCGCTGTACTTCTACTTGTTCTCGCCTTTGCCTCATCGCCGGTCATATGAGCCGTCGGGCGCTATGCGCGTCGGGCCGGCCCTGCTCCGTCTCAACTGAGCAACTCCTAACGAAAGCTCAACCAACGCGCACCCTAGCTCGGTTCGCGCGCGGGCAACGCCCGATTGCTGAGAGCTCGGTTGGCCGACCTCCGCGCTCACGAGCGAGGGCGGACAGCGATGGGGGTCAGGCTCTCGCGAGGGTCGGATCGAACCGTACGAAGTCAGATCTTTTCTGCTAACTGGATAACCGCTGGACGTTCACTTACCGTCGTCTCGTTACGGTCGGTCCTCGTGCGACAACGACTCAGACCAGGTGGCGGAGCAGGGCTTCTGCCCATCGTGATCTCCACGGCCATTCTTCTCGTCACCCTCTTGACCGGCCCCCTGACCCAGCAGGCCTCGGCGTCGTTTACCAATATTGTGGAGGAGAACGCCAAGGCCACGGTGGACAACGCACGCGCCGGAGAGGCTGTGTCCATTGACGATCCTGGCGCGACCGCGCTGCACAAGACCGCGGCGACGGCAGGATTTCTGGCTTACGGGCTCATGGTGGGCACCCTGGCCTGGGGGATGCTCACCACAACCGGCCTGGCCCGCCGCTCGATACGGCGGCAAACGCTGTACGGCGGACACATGACGATGTCGATCATGACACTTTCGTTCATGCTCGTTCACGTCCTGGCAAATGTCTTCAACCCCAGAGGCGCGTTGAGCGCATCCTCTGCATTGGTCCCGCTCGCCGGCGCGCAGCCATTCGGCGTGAGCCTCGGGGTCATCAGTGCCGAGCTTCTTGTTGCTGTTGCGGTTTCCATCGGGTTCCAGCGGATTGTGT
>JAXDQG010000504.1:0-3397 GCA_034667945.1 Acidimicrobiia bacterium
GTGGGTGCGTCCGAAGACGTCGCCGAGCAGCGCCTGCTGGCCCAGCGCGCCGCCGATCTCACCGAGCACCTCCGGCTGGCGCTCGAGGCGGGCGGGCTGGGCACCTTCCGCTGGGACAAGGCCACGGGGGGCACCGAGTGGGACAGCAGCCTCGAGGCGCTGTTCGGGCTGGAGCCGGGAGCGTTCCCGGGCACGTTCGAGGCGTGGGTCGCCCTGCTCCATCCCGACGATGCCCCTAGTGTTCTCCAGACCCTGGATGAGGCGGTTGCGTCGAAGGGTCGCTACACCGTCGAGCACCGCGTGATCTGGCCGGACGGGACTGTCCACTGGCTCCACGGCGCCGGGCAGGTCACCGTCGACGAGGACGGGGAGGTGACCGGGACGATCGGCTGCACCGCGGATGTGACCGAGCGGGTGCGCGGGCAACAGGAGTTGGAGCGGCTGAGCCGTGACGCGATGGCAGCCGCGGAGTACGAACGGATCAGCCGGGAACGCCTGGAGTTCCTGGGTCGGATCAATGACGCCTTGGCCGAGTCGCACGACAGATTCGAGCTGATGCGCAATATCGTCCGAGCAGCGGTTCCGAGACTGGGCGACTGGTGCTCGCTCTACGTGTTGCCCAGCCCGGACGCACGAATTCCCGATATGGATTTCGCCCACATAGACCCGAAGATGATGGCGTATGGGCGCGAGCTGATGGAGCGCTTTCCTTACGATCCTGACGCGACCGTCGGCATTCCGCATGTCATCCGGACCGGAGCCTCGGAATTCTATCCGGCTATCAGCTCTGCAGTGCTGGAATCACTCGACGCCACCGAGCTGGAACGTGACGTCGTCCGAGATCTCGAGCTGCGAAGCGCGATCGCGGTTCCCTTGCTGAAAAGGGGCCGCATCCTGGGCGCGCTCCAGCTCGTCATGACCGGTTCGGGCCGCCAGTACACCGAGGATGATCTCGCTCTGGCCCGGGCGGCCGCCGGGCGGATTGCGTCCAGCCTGGAGAACATCCGTCTGACGGAAGAGCAGCGATCCATTGCATCGACGCTGCAAGCCAGCTTGCTGCCCGACGAGTTGCCGCACATTCCCGGGGTCGATGTGGCCATGCGGTACTGGGCGACCGGTGACGGCGTCGAGGTCGGCGGCGACTTCTATGACGTGTTCGAGGTGGAGCCTGGGACCGTCTGGGGCGTGGTCATCGGAGATGTGTGCGGCACCGGGCCCGGCGCGGCGGCCGTCACCGGGATGGCTCGGCACACGATCGCCGCCGCTGCTTGGCACGGTGACGACCCGGCGACCGTTTTGCAGACCTTGAACCGCACCATGCGGGCTCGTCGCAGCGACCGTTTCTGCACCGTCGTGTACGGCACGCTGGCACCAGCGCCCGGTGGGGCGGTGGTGACGTTCACCTGCGCTGGGCATCCGCTGCCGGTACTGGTGCGGCGCGACGGTGCGGTGCGCACGATCGGCACGCCGGGGACGCTCATCGGCGTGCTCGACCAGATCCGCGTCAGGACCATGGCGACGGCGCTGGAGCCCGGCGACACGGTCGTGCTGTACACCGATGGCTTGACCGATGTACCGCCGCCGTATGACCTGACCGAGCGGGAGTTCTCTGCGCTGGTGGCCAAAGCGACGGTTGAAGCGGGCTCCGCAGAAGAAGTGGCCGAAAGGATTCACGCGCAGCTGTCGGCGATACGCCAGATGGACGAGCGTGCGGATGACATGGCCCTGCTGATCATCAGGGTGCCGGAGAACGCCGGGTTCTGAGCGCGCGCTGGCCTCTTTTTCCAGCTCAGCCGCTCGGTCGCTCGCCCCTCGGCCGCATACGGGTTTCCCCGGTGATGAAAGCTGAGCCTCGCCCTTCCGCGTTCCTCCGGTGGCGAAACCCAGAGAACCCTCGCGCACCTGTCCGCGCCAACCTGTCACTCGCTTGCGGCAGATGCCATTGGCGCGGTTTCGTCACCGCAGCATCCCCGATGGTCTTGAACGAGAAGTCGACCTCGCCCCGGAGTCTTCACACTGCGCGAGAGCCGCCGTGCCCCGTGACCGAGCCGAACGTGTCACACCCCGTCCCGGCCACCACCTACCCCGCCACTCTCAGCCGATGATGTCCACCAGCCCGGCGCCGGTGAAGGCCAGGCCAACAACGCCGGTGACACCGAGCACGACCCGGCCAAACGAGTCCGCAAACGCAGAACGCCAGGCCCGGATGAGGGGGCGAATCCGCTGCATTCCCACCGCCACCGCGGCGCCCGCCGCGACAACGACAAGGGCCGGTCCAAGGGGCACGAACAGCAGCAGCGGGGCGTGCGCAGCGATCGCCTTCGGGCGGCCCGAGAGCACGGGGTAGGAGGCGTCCAGGCGGGCCACCATCGGCCCGAGTACCAGGCCGTACAGGGGCACGAGCACCGTGAACACCAGTGCCGCCAACCATGCCGGGCCGACGAGGACGAAGTCGGGATTGTTGGGGTCCACCGGATCAATGCGGCCGAACACGGCGAGAAGCAGGAAGCCGAAAAGCAGTCCGCTGAGCCACGCCGGGCCGGGCAACCACCGGCGGACGAGCAGGTAGAAGACCGCCATGATGGCGCCACCGGCAATGCCGACGAAGATGACCAGTCCGAGCGTCCCTTCGAGCGTGATCTTGCCCACAACCTCTTCGGCTTCGGTGATGGAGCCCTGCGCCTGATCGCTCGACGTCGCGGCAATGATCCTCATGGCCAGCCGTCCACCCAATCCGCCGACCAACGCACCGGCGGTCCCGCCGGCGACCACGGCCACGCAGAGTGCTCTCGCGTACCGGACCAGGACAGCGGCAGCCGGTAGAGCTCGCTCGGTCGTCGGCAGCGGCGGTGGCGTCGTCTCGAGCCGACCCCACCGCATGACCGCCACGATCGCCGCGGACAGTCCCGCGACACAGATCACGCTCAGCAGTACCAACCCCACGCCAGGACCCCCTGCGGTACGGCAAGCAGCAGGTCGGCACCGGCAACCTCGCCGGTCCAGACACTACTGACCTCCCAACAAACAGGTAGCAACTATTTGATCCGCAAAGCGAGGTGTGACCGTGGTCACGATGCGCGATGCTTGCGCCGAGCGCGCGGCGAGGCAGACGCAGAACGACAAGTTGGGGGGGCAGTCACATGAGCGGATTGCGCACGTCACGACTGGTGACCGGCCTCGTGGCACTGGCACTGGTGGCCGCGGCCTGCGGCAGCAGCGGCAGCAAGCAGGAGGCGGACACCACAACCGTGCCGTCGGCTGGTTCATCCACCGCCTCGACAGCGGCGCAGGGCAGCACGAGCTCGACCACGGCTGGCCCACAACCCGCCTCATTGGCTGAATGGGAGGCGCTCTGGACGAAAGAGCGAGCCGCCATCGTCAAGCGGATCAAAGACAA
>JAXDQG010000505.1:0-4206 GCA_034667945.1 Acidimicrobiia bacterium
CAACAGCACCGCCGGGATCCCTCGGTGGACCACGGTGAACAGCGAGCAGGCCGAGCTCATCACCGAGGCGATCTCTGCCAAGCTCCCGGTCACGTTGACCGCGGTCTCCGCCCGGGTCACGACCACCACCGAGTCCTCGGCCGAATACCCCAGCTCGACCCGCAGCGGCGGCCATCCCTCGGGCAACGCCTCGTCGTCCTCGGCCACGCACAAGGTGTACCGACCGGGCTGCCCGGCACCGGCGAACGACACCGCCCCGGGCCAACCCCCGCCCAACGTCTGCAACACCAGTCGCAGAGCCCGACCGATACAGGCATTGGCTTGGAAGCCCGGTCCCAGCAGCCCGATCCCGGCATGGAGCCCAGCCGCCCGCACCGCCGGACCGCTGACGATCACGAGCGGCGCCACGTTCTCGTCAGTGGTCTGCACGCCCCGCAGATTGAAGGCCGGGTCTGCCACGGCTTCCACCGCGGCCAGCACCACCCCGAACTGCGCCGGCAGACAGCCCGCCATCACCGCACAGGCGGCCACCTTCTCGACGGTCGCCAACCCGTTGAGCGGTGCCAATTCGGCCAGCACCTCGTGCGGCGGCCGGTCCACGGCAGCCACCATCGCCTCGACCCGTGCCACGGTCGGCGGCACGATCGGCAGGCCGTCGGTCCAGCCGCGCGCGCGAAACACCTCGTTGACCTGGTCGTACGCATCGTCACCCCGGAACCGTTCGACCCGCTGGCGGGGAAAGCAACCGGCCAGCGGTGCGCGCCACGCCAGGCCCGCCTCCTCCGATCGCAATCGAAGGGTGTCATCGATCCAGGCGCCGCCCCGTTGCTGGGCGGCCGGCAGAACGACCCACAAGCCCGCCGACGAGCTCACCGCTCGCGGGCGATGCGGAGCTTGGCCTCCCAGTCGTCGGGCAGGCGTACCGCCTTGGCGGTCGGGAACCCGAGCATGCCGTTGTGGGCAAAGACGTAGGCGTTGGTCCGCAGCGGGTCCCCGGTGACGGCTACCAGCAGGTGATCGGGCTCGGAGACGATGGGCACCAAACGGTCCGGGTCTGACGACTCGGCGAAGATCCGGGGCGCCTTTCCGGTGTTCACGAAATCGACCAGGCGCTTGCGCCCCAGATTGGTGAACTCACCCAGGTAGCGGTCGAACTTGGAGGCCGGCAGACGGGCCTGCTCCCACAACGCACGCTTCAGGTCGGACCGCGACCAACCGGCCTTGGCGATCGTCTCGGCCAGCACGGGCGACAACAGCAACAGCGGGCGGTAGGTGCTGGTGGCCATGCCGACGGTGAACACCAGCTCCCAGCCGGTGATGCGCACCAGGCTGTCGGCCAGGTAGGGCACCATCTCCTCGGGACGCTGCCCGAACACCGAGGTGACCACCTCACCGCCGGTGTAGCGGGAGATCGTGACGACATCGTCGCCCAGAGCGAAGCCGAAATCCGCTGACGACGGCTCCCAGCCGATGCGCTCCAGCACCGCTTCGTTCTCGGCCATGGCGACCCGCCAGGTGTTGCCGTAGGTGGCCTTGTCGGTCTGATGCAGCAGGAAGCCGGCGACGTTGCGGAGGTACAGCCGCAGGAAACGCCCGACGGTCGTGTTGGCGTGGAAGCCGTCGCGCAGCACACCTTGCTCGTTGTTGAAGCCGAGCTGGCGGGCGATGGGGCCGTTGACCGTGATCAACGTCTCGGCGCCGGGCGTGTTGCCCGAGTGCTCGACGCCGTAGCCCGGGTCGGCCAAGCCCTCCACGATGGCCACCAGGATGGGCATGTACTCGGGTCGGCAGCCGGCCATCACGCCGTTGACGGCCACCGACCAGATGGTGGCCGCACGGTTGTCCGGTAGCAGCGTGCCGAGCACGGTGTCGGCGGGCAGGGGCGTGAACCGGAGAAACTGCTCCACCCGATCGGCGGTGGGCGGGACGATCGGAAGTCCGTCCGACCAGCCGTTCTCGTAGTACAGCCGGTTGACCTCGTCGAAGTCGCCGCTGAACACGACGTCGTAGCGGTCGGGCTCGGGCGTCTCGACGGCGGGTTCCGGCTCGCTCACCAGGTTGTCGATCACCCGGGCGACCGTGACGCTGCGGATGTTGTGCGTCAGCTCGTCGACCGTCTGCGTATCGACGTGCCCGGGCACGAGGGCTACCGGCAGGTTCGGCATGCCGAGGCCTACCGACGTGGTGGCGGCCTGCCCGATGAACCCTTCACAGACCAGCGACGACGAGGGAACGCCAGCGGCTTCGGCGGCAGCAGATGCCCGCAACACGGCGGGCGTGCAGCTGCCTCAACAGCCCATCCCAGAAATGACGACATCGACCTCCAGGTCGTGGAGGCGTTTGCCCAAGTGCTCGATGAGGTCGTGCTCGTCCGCGCCGTGGGTCGAGCCGAACTCGTGATAGGGCACGAACTGCATGTCCGGATAGCGCTCGGCAAGTTCCTTCTCGAGCACCGGGAAGATCTCGTCGCCGCGGAAGATGTAGTCCCAGAGGAACGCCACCTTCTTGCCGTGCAGCGACGCAGGTCGCTCGGCCAACGTGACGAGCTCCGCGGTCTTCGGGCTCCGGGGCCAGACAACGGCGTAATCGGACACGGCGGTCTCCTTCCCCCAAGGGCCGGCTCACCCTAGCTCCGGGCGTCGCAGCGCTTCGGCGCCTTGCCCCGCCAGCCGGCCTCGTGGCTCATTCTTCGGTGGTCATGCTCAGCACATCGGGCCGGTACAGCAGCCACAAGACCAGCACGACCCCGCCGCAGATCACCGAGGTCATGATGGCCGGCCTCGCCCCGATGCGCTGGGCCAGCTCGCCCAGTCCGATCATGCCCATGGGGAGCACACCGATGGCCGTGCTCAGCAGCCCGAGGGCCCGTCCCCGCAGCTCGGGAGAGACCGAGGTCATGACCAGCGTGCTCTGCGTCGACCCGAACAGGCCCATGCCGGCCGAGGCCACCAGCAGGAACAAGAGCGATACCAGGTACCAGTGCGAAAGCGCGAAGGGCACCAGCAGCGCCATGGCTACGCCCGAACCGATGACATAGGCGAGGCCCCGCCGCCGCGGCCGGGTACGGGCCACGAAGGTCGAGCCACCCATCATGCCGAAGCCCACCATGGCGGCGAGCAGACCGGTGAGGAAGGCGCCCACGCCCAGGTCGGTGCCGACCAGCTGCACGAGCGGGGTGAAGCTGAAGAAGAAGAAGTTCACCGCCGCCGTCACGCCGAGCACGCTGACCAACAGCCGCTCGGTGCGCAGCAGGCGGAAGCCGGCCACGAAGGCCGTCAGACCGGAATCGCTGGAGCGGGCCACGCCCCGCTCGACGTGAGGCACCCGCGTGAACAGGATGAACGACGCGAGCAGCAGCGCCGCGATGCAGAAGAAGGCCGATCCCACGCCCACTGCCTGGATGGCCGAGCCGCCCAGGAGGGTGCCGAGCGCAAGACCACTCGACGTGCTCAGCGACTCGAGCGCCATGGCGTTGTCGAGCCGGGCCGGGCCTACCAGGTCGTAGATGATCGCCCGTCGGCTCGTCATGTCGATGACCCAGCCGACGCCAACGAAGGCCAGGAACAGGTAAACCATCCACAGCTCGAGATGGCCGGTCACACCAGCCAGGCCCATGAGCGCGGCCAGCGGCGTCAGTAGGAGGAACTGCGTCAGAATCGTCTTGCGGCGGTCGAACCGGTCGGACACCACGCCACCGACGACACCGCCGATGAGCAGCGGCGCCCACATGGCCACGCCGGTGAGCTGGACGAGGCGGGCGGAGTGGCTCATCCGGTTGGCCACGTACGCGCCCAGGAAGCCGCACCCCCAGCGGCAGATGCCCCAGAACCACCCGGCGAAGAGCAGTGGCGGGTAGCCCTCGACGCTCAGGGCGCCGAAGATGCGTGGCTGCGCCCGGTCGACCACCTCCGAGGTGGTTCTGGCCGTAGCGCCGACGGCTCCTGTGGTCATCCTCACGCTCCCCCCGGTCGGGGGCAGGTTACCCGCCGGAGCACTTTGTCTGTCATGGACCTGAACGGCCGGCCGGCTCAGGCCGAATGCGGCTCCACCCCGGCCCACCGCCGCACTCGGGAAAGCTCCTCGACTACGCTTCCGCCCGGACACCGGGGCCCTCGTCCAGCCCGGGGTCGAGGGGGTCACAATGGCTTTGTCCATCGAGGGCATGTTCTTCGAGAACTGCTCCTGCGACGCCATCTGTCCGTGCAC
>JAXDQG010000506.1:0-4089 GCA_034667945.1 Acidimicrobiia bacterium
GAAATCGCGCGCCGCCTGATTCGTCTGCAAGAAGACCACCTTGCACGGCTCCAGCAACCCTTCGATCCGTTCGAAGCCCAACCGGACGCGCCGCTCATCACCGCGGAGCTCGTTCGCGACCTGGACATCATCCGGTCCGAGTTGGCCGCCATTTCCGAGCATGAACGCGACGAGGTCATCGAAACGGTCTCCTTGGTGCAGGACACCGACGACCGGCTCTTGGCGGCCAGCCGTATCGGCCTCGCCGTGAAGCTGGCGCTCCTCGGGGTATGCGCCGCCGTCATCGCTGCCAACCGGCGGGCCAACGAGCGGGACCGCAGGCACAGCGAAGCTGCGCTCCGCCGGTCGGAAGGCCGCTTCCGCTCGCTGGTGGAGAACAGCGCCGATATCACCTTGGTGTTGGACGCTGCAGGCGGGCTCAGCTACGTCAGCCCGGCGTGCGAGCGCGTACTCGGCTACGACGCCGAATCTCTCGGGAGCATTCCGCTCGACGAGCTCTTCCACCCCGACGACCTCGTACGAATGCTCGCCGCACGGAATCACTGCGCGGCCGAGCCCGGCCTTACGGTCGGGCCGGTCCAGGCCCGGCTCCGGCACTCGGACGGCGGGTGGAGATGGCTGGAGATCAGCCTGTCCAACCGCCTCGAAGATCCCGACATCGTCGGTTTCGTCGCCAATGCGCACGACATCACACCCGTGAAGTTGGCAGAGGCCGAGTTGGCCCACAACGCCACCCATGACGTCCTCACCGGCCTGCCCAACCGGGCGCTCCTCGTCGACCGCCTCGACCAGGCCCTGGCGCGCCACTCCGACAACCATGACCACCAGGAGACCCTGGCCGTGATGTTCTGCGACCTCGACGGTTTCAAGGTGCTCAACGATTCGCGCGGTCACCGGGTCGGAGACACGGTGCTGCAGGAGGTCTCGCAGCGCCTGCTCAACGCCGTGCGGGCCCACGACACCGTGGCCCGGTTCGGAGGCGACGAGTTCGTGATCTGCTGCGAAGGTCTTGCCGACCACGAAGAAGCTCTCATGGTGGCCGAGCGTCTGCGGCAAGCCGTCGCACCCGCCTATCCGATCAAGAACGGCGAGGCCTTCCTGACCGCCAGCATCGGACTGCGCATTGCGGCGAACCGTGGAGACTCCGCCGAGGACATCATCCGCGACGCCGACGCGGCGATGTACCAAGCCAAGGCCAACGGACGGGACGGTGTCGTCGTCTACAGCGAGATCCTTCGCCAGCAGAGCGAGGCGAGGCTCAACTTGGAGAGCGGGCTCCGACGCGCCCTCGACCGCGACGAGCTGCGGGTCTTCTACCAGCCCATCGTCTCGGTCACCAGCGAGGAGCTCATCGGCATGGAAGCCCTCTTGCGCTGGGAGCATCCCAGCCGGGGCCTCGTACACCCCGCCGAGTTCATCGGCGTTGCCGAGGACACCGGCCTCGTCGAACCCATCGGCGCGTGGGTTCTCGAACAGGCCTGTCGACAGCTGAAGGTCTGGCAGGAGAGGGGCCTGTCGCCCGTCCACGTGGCGGTGAACCTGTCGGGTCGCCAGCTGCAATCAGCCACCATCGTCGACACCGTGGCGGACATCCTCCGGCGCACCGCCGTGAATCCGGCCGACGTGTGCCTGGAAGTCACGGAGTCGGTCCTCATGACCGACCCGGCCGCAGCGGCAGCAAAGCTGACGCGGCTGCGCCAGTTGGGGGTGCACCTCGCCATCGACGACTTCGGCACCGGGTACAGCTCGCTTGCCCAGCTGCGCCGATTCCCCATCGACAGGCTCAAGATCGACCGGAGCTTCGTCGCGCATCTGGGCGAGGAGCCCGAGTCAACCGCCATCGTCACGGCCGTGCTGCATCTGGCAAAGGCCCTCGGCCTCACCACGGTGGCCGAGGGTGTCGAAACGGCCGAGCAGCGGGCCCAGCTTCAGCTTCTCGGATGCGAGCTCGGCCAGGGATACCACTGGAGCCGTCCGGCCGAGGCGGATCACTTGGAGGCCTGGCTGTCGACTCGTCCGCTCGAAGGAGCTCCACCGCCCGCGGACGACTTGGCAGATGGCCCGCGTACCTTCTCGGTCCTCATCGTCGACAACGATCCCGCCCAACGCGCCATGGCGAGTCATGTCCTCGCCGGCAGCCCGCAGTTCGTGGTGGCGGGCGAGGCGAGCGACGGCCAAGCTGCGCTGGAAGAGGTCGAGCGGTGCCGTCCCGACCTCCTGCTGATCGACCTGGCCATGCCGAACCTCTCGGGTCTGCAGGCGCTGCCGAACATCCTCCATCGCTCACCCGGCACCAAGGTCGTTCTGCTGTCGAGCCACCGATTCGATGACGACGATCTCGCTCACCTCGATGCAGGGCCCGTCACCTCTGCGGCCGCGGACGCAGAGCTCAAGGCGCAAGACCTGCTCGAAGAGTTGTTGACCGTCGTGGGAGCGGATGCGGCGCTCAGCGCATGACGCTTTGCCCATGACCGCCCGCAACTCCTCAGGTCACCCGCTCAGAGCGACGTCGTAGTGCTGGTGCGCTGCTCTCGCTCCTGCGCTTCGGCTTCTGCGTCAGCAGCGATGCCGCTACTCGCGAGCACGAAGTCCGGGTAGCAGAGGGCGCCGAATTCCGCCATGTCCAGGCCTTCGAGCTCCACCTCGGGAGACACCCGCAGCTTCACCCAGCGGCTGGCAATGGACATGATGACGTAGGTGATGCCGAAGGCCCAGATGAACCCGAGCACCGCGTGCGCGACCTGGGCGCCGAGCTGACCGAACCCGTCCCCGTAGAGCAAGCCGGTCACGTTGCCGCTCACGCCATTCCAGCCCGCGCCGTAGGTTCCGTCGGCGAAGATCCCGACTGACAACACACCCCAGGCTCCGCAGACGCCGTGCACCGAGATGGCGCCGCACGGGTCGTCCACATGAGCGATGTGATCGAAGAAGTAGACCCCATAGCAGACCAGCAATCCGGCCACTATTCCGATGAAGCACGCCGCCCACGGGGCTACGAATGCGCAGGGGGCGGTGATGGCCACCAACCCAGCCAGCATGCCGTTGCACGACATCGAGATATCGGGCTTGCCCCACTTCGCGTTGGTCCAAGCCATGGCGGTCACCATGCCGAAGCATGCTGAGAGCAGGGTGTTCACGGCGACGACCGAGATACGCAGGTCGGTGGCGCCCAGGGTGGAGCCAGGATTGAAGCCCATCCACCCGAAGACCAGGACGAGAGTGCCAGCCACGACGTAGCCCAGGTTGTGGCCCGGTATGGCGTTGGGGCTTCCGTCCCGATTGAACTTCCCGAGGCGCGGCCCGAGGATGATGGCCAAGGCCAGCGCCGCCCAGCCACCGGTGGCGTGCACCACCCCTGACCCGGCGAAGTCGACGGCACCATGTCCCCAGTGCCACGACTGGCCGAGATGGGCCAGGAAGCCACCGCCCCACAGCCAGTTGCCGTAAATCGGGTAGATCACCGCGCCCATGGCGATCTCGGCCACGAGGAAACCGGCGAACGAGATGCGCTCGGCGATGGCGCCGATGATGATGTAGCCGGCCGTCTCCATGAAGACGACCTGGAACAGGAACATCGCCAAAACGCCGACGTCATAGCCGTGACCGCTCTGCAGGAAGAAGGCGTGTGTACCGATGAGGCCCCAATTGCCGTGGGGGAAGATGCCATTGAGCGGAGTCGTCCCGCCCAGGTTGGCAATTGGTGCTACACCGCCGAAGTGGAAGGCGAAACCAACCGTAAAATAGGCGATGAGCGCGACCGCGAATGACGTGATGTTCATCATCATCATGTGGCCGGCATTTTTCGCTCTGGTCAGACCCGTGACGAGGAAGGCGAAACCAACCTGCATGAAGAGAACCAGGAAGCCCGTCAACAGCAACCAAGTGAAGTTGATCGAGACGCGAAGGTGCCCCACGTCGTTGGCCAGCTGGTTGATCCCCACCTGAGACAGCGGCACATCGGTGGTGCCGGACGAGGCGCCGCTCGCCGAGAGGTAGTCGGACACACCGCCTGTCGCCGTTCCGCTCGCATCACCATGACGGCCAGAGAAGGCCGCACCCACGATTATGAGCGCAATGAAGGACAAGAGT
>JAXDQG010000507.1:0-9276 GCA_034667945.1 Acidimicrobiia bacterium
AGCGCGAATGAGCCCCGCCAGTGCCGGAGACGCCAATGACCCAACTCGTGCGCGACCAGCACCTCGACCTCGCTGGCCGGGCCGTGCAGTGCGCCGCCGTCGATCACCAGGCGCCGGGACCGGCGGAGGCCGGTGACGTAGGCGCCCTCACCGGCGGTGATGCCGGGGCGGGCCACGAGCACGCGAGCCAGCGGCACCCCGGCCCGACGGGCCAGATCAGCCAGCCGGGCCCGCTGGTCGTCCCGGTCGAGCGGCACGGGCCGGTCGACCACCGGCCCCAACACCACGGGGCCGAGCCAGGCCCATGCCACGCTGGCGCCCAGGGCGGTCAACCAGATCGTCAAGGGCCACCAGGAAGTTCGCCGCACGACGGCCAAACCGATGATCGCCACCAGCGCGACGGTCGTCAGCCGCGCCAAGGTCACCCCGACGAACGAGGGTACGAACTTGACAGTCCGCGGCCGTTCCCCGAGCCCAGGGTCGGGACGCAGCTCTTCCGCGCCGTCGAGCACCAATCGATGGGGCACCGAGGCCATCTCCAGTGCGACGACAACCACCAGGGTGCCCGCAGCCCAATGACCGCGGCCATTGTCAGCAAGGAGCCGGTCCGCCACGCTGCCGAGCAGGAACGCCAGCGGAATGACCAGACTGGCAACGTCCCGGGCGGCGAGCAGCACACCACGGTGCCGGTGATGGGCTCTGGAACGAGCCAACTGCTCCTCCGTGAACCAGCAGCTGGCGGCGGCCGAAAGCCGGCCGGCAGTTGCCGACAGATCAGCTCCCCGCGTCGCCGAGCGCATCGAGGAGACTGACCGCCTGCCGAAGGACGTGCCGATCGGTGTCATAGCTGAGCGTCCGCGCGGCTTCGTCAACCGGCAGCCAACGCAACTCGTCGACCTCGTCGTTGACGGTGGGCTCGCCCCGCTCGACGGTCATCGCCCACCACCGCACGACCTTCGGCCGCCCCCGGCCGTCGACATAGCGGCTGAAGCCGAGCTCGCGACCCGGCCGAGCGACGTAACCGGTCTCTTCCTCCACCTCCCGCAGGGCGCAGGCCAGATCATCCTCGTCCCGCTCGCATTTCCCTTTCGGGAACGACCAGTCGTCACGAGGCCGATGGACGACCAGGACCTCGGTCTGACCGGCGGGCGAGCGCCGCCACAGGACGCCTCCCGCGGCCCGGACCTCACCACCCCTGCCCGCTTTGCCGAGGCCGCTCATCGGGACGGGGAGCGATCGGCGGTCAGGTCGTGCAGCCTGACATGCGTCTCGACTGTCCCCCCGGTTACCCGCCGCCACTCACCGCCGGGTCCGAGCGTCCAGGCCAGTGTGTCGTCGGCCAGGTTGACGTCGATGATCTGCTGCAGGCGCTCCTGCAGCTGGGGATCCGTGACCGACGCCAGCACCTCGACGCGTCGATCGAGGTTGCGGGGCATGAGGTCGGCCGAGCCGAGGTACCAGAGTGGCTGTCCCTCACCATCACCGTTGGCGAAGTGGAAGATGCGGGAGTGCTCGAGGTAGCGGCCGACCAGCGACCGCACCCGGATGTGCTTCGACTGACCCGGAACGCCCGGTACCAGGCAACAGATCCCCCGCACGATCAGGTCGATCTGGGCGCCCGCTCCCGAGGCGGCGTAGAGCGCTTCGATGATCTCGCGGTCCACCAGACTGTTCATCTTCAACACGATGCGCCCTTGGGGCCCCGCCCGACGCTCGCCGTCGATCAGGCGGAGCATCGCTCCTCGGAGCTCGTGAGGGGCTACCAGCAGCCGGCTGAACTCCGGCTCGTAGCCGAAGCCGGTGAGGAAGTTGAACAAGTCGATGAGATCGTTGCCGACAGCCGGGTCGGCAGTGAACAGACCGAGGTCTTCGTACATCCGGGCGGTGCGCGAGTTGTAGTTGCCGGTGCCCACGTGGCAATAGCGGCGCAGCCGATCGGGGTCGTCGCGAACCACCAGCACCACCTTCCCGTGGGTCTTCAGCCCGACGAGCCCGTAGACGACATGCACTCCGGCCTCCTCCAGGCGGCGGGCCCAGCCGATGTTGGCTCTTTCGTCGAAGCGCGCCTTCAGCTCGACGAGGGCCACGACCTGCTTGCCCTCTTCGGCCGCACGGATCAGAGACGCCACGATGGGGCTGTCGCCCGACGTGCGATACAGCGTCATCTTGAGGGCCAACACCCGCGGATCGGCCGCCGCCTGGGCGATGAAGGCCTCGACGGACGAGGCGAACGACACGTAGGGGTGGTGCACCAGCACGTCGGCCCGGCGGATGATCCTGAACACGTCATTCGTCTCGTCGCTGTTCAGGTCGAAGAGCCGGGGCTCGACCGACCAGTTGACCGGCTCGTGCTTCAAGTCCGGCCGGTCGATGGCCGCCACGGTCCACAGGCCGGTCAGGTCGAGTGGCGCCTTCCAGACATAGACGTCGTCGTGGTCGAGCTCGAGCTCGGTCACCAGCAGCTCCAGAACCTCGGCGGGCATGCCGGCACTCACCTCGAGCCGGACCGCTCCCTGGAACCGCCGGCGCCGCAACTCCATCTCCACGGCGGCGAGCAGGTCGTCGGCCTCCTCCTCTTCCAGCGTGAGATCCGCGTTGCGGGTCACCCGGAAGGTCGACGACGACACGATCTCCATACCGGGGAAGAGGAACCCGACGTGGGCTTCGATGACCTGGTCGACAGGCACGAACCGGTTGCTGCCGTTCACCGCGACGAAGCGCGGGAGCAGAGGCGGCACCTTGACACGGGCGAAGCGCTCTTCGCCGTCATCCGGGCGCCGGACTACCACCGCCAGGTTGAGCGAGAGATCCGAGATGTAGGGGAAGGGATGGCTGGGGTCGACGGCCAGCGGTGTGAGCACCGGGAAGATCCGCTCGATGAACTCCTCGGAGAGCGCCTTGCGCTCGTCACGGTCGAGGTCGGACCAGGTGAGCAGGTGGACATCAGCGGCGGCGAGCTGCGGCACCAGCTGCGCGATGAAGGCGCGCTGCTGCCGCCCGACGAGGGCTTCTACCCGCTCCCGGATGTCGAACAACTGCTGGGTCGCGTTGCGACCATCGGGTGACGCCGTCACGACGCCCGCTGCGACCTGGTCCTTCAGGCCGGCCACCCTGACCTGGAAGAACTCGTCGAGGTTGGACGAGAAGATGGCGCAGAACTTGGCCCGTTCGAGCAGCGGCTGGGCAGGGTCCTCGGCCAGAGCCGCCACACGTTCGTTGAAGTCCAGCCAGGAGAGCTCCCGGTTGAAGAAACGCTCCGGCTTCCGGCGGCGGGAACCCACCCGGCGATCGTACCCAGCGGTTCTTACCGCCGGCCGGCGGGGCATGAGGCTCCTTGCTGCTGGCGCCGGAGGGTCATTCGCGTGCTGGCCGGAGCCGGCGCAGCAGCCTGCCTCAAGTGATGCTCAGCCCTCGGGGTAACCCAGGTCCCACTCGAGCTGGAAGTTCTCTCGCTCGGCGTCGCGCACGACTCGCTCGCGATTGCGGCGGAACTGAGGATCGTGCGGGGGGAGCAGCGTCAGGCGAGCCAACACCCGGGCCCGGAACTCTTCGACGACCTTTCGATCGCCGTAGCGGGCCCGTACGTCCCAGTGGGGCGCCACGGGTCCGAGATAGACCACGGTGACGTTTGCGACCGGGGGCTGGGCTTCGGTGTCGGCCATCGACATGGTGGGGCTCCTCGCGACCCGGCCGACCAGATTCGGTGCCAGCACCGCCGCTGTTCAGCGGTAACAGCCGAGCCGGGGCTGGGAACAATAGCCGCTGAACACAGGTTGTCGGGGGCGATACTTCTCCCGGCAACGACTCTGGGGCTACGCTGTATGTCCGGTGCGTCCCTTCCCGCTCGGCGGCGACGTCGAGTGACTCGCAGCAACCGTTGGACCGGAATTCGTCTCTTCCCCCCGAAAACTTTGCTCCGGTCGGGATCGAATAACGGGCTGCGAGCGTAGAAAAGGGGGAACGGAGGCCAATGATGGCAAATGACTGGATGGCGCAGGGGAACTGCGCGGAAAAGCCCCCATCGCTGTTCTTCCCCAGTGACGGGGTCGGCGTCGAGGTCGCGAAGCGACTCTGCGTGTCCTGCTCGGTGAAGCAGGAGTGCCTCGAGTACGCCTTGCGCAATCGGATCGACCACGGCGTCTGGGGCGGGACCTCGGAACGCGAGCGGCGTCGAATTCTGAAGGCTCGGAGGGTGCAAGTGGACGACACCGTCACGCTGCATCCCTGATCAACTCTCTATAGCCGCTGACGCGGATCACTGAGCCCGGTTCGCCGTATCTCCGCGGTGCATCGGGCATCATGTGATCCCCGTCAGCACGCTGCGGCTGATCTGTCCGGTCGTTTGGCGTCCTTCCCTCGCAATGGACGCCTCGTTGGTCACATCTTTACGAAGTTCTTATTAGGGTTCTTTGCGCTCGTTCCGCTCGTTGTCGTCGTTCATGCCTTTGCGGAGCTCTTTTTGCGCCTCACCCAGCGACCGGGCCAGTTTGGGGAGCTGCGAGCCACCGAAGATCACCAGCACGACCACGAGCACAACGATGAGTTCCCCGCTGCCGAGGCTTCCGAGTGCCAGCTGCATCGGCCCAGCCTACCGAGCCTGACGAGGGCGAGCGCTGGTCACGTCTCCCGGGACAACCGGCTGGCCGGCGGTCGCACAGCTCAGGCGGACTGGGATTTGCGCAGGCGGGCGAGCGCGGTGAGGGCACGCTCGCGGCGGATGCGGCGGCGCTCGCGCTCGGACAGGCCGCCCCAGATACCGAATTTCTCCGCGTGCGTGATGGCATATTCGAGGCAGTCCTCGCGGACGACACACCCGCGGCAGACTTCTTTGGCCTCACGCGTCGATGCGCCGCGCTCAGGGAAGAAGAGGTCGGGGTCGACCCCGAGGCAGTTGGCGAACTCTTGCCAACCAAGCTCTTCGTTGTCGTCGTTGATGGGGATTCGCATGGTGGTTCCTTCCACCCGATCGGTGATCCACCGTTGGTCACGCCGGTGTAATTACACTCCTGTGATCTTGGCGAAACGCGTGCCGAATTGCAAGGGGGTAACTTCACTCTCATGCGATTGCGCGCCCTCGAGGCTGACATCACGTCGCTGGCTGTCGACGCGGTCGTGAACGCGGCCAACACCTCGCTCCTCGGTGGTGGCGGCGTCGATGGGGCCATCCACCGGGCGGCCGGGCCGGAGCTGTTGGCCCGCTGCCGCACGCTGGGCGGATGCCAGACAGGCGACGCCAAGGCCACCCCCGGCTTCCGGCTTTCTGCGCGATGGGTCATCCACACCGTGGGGCCGGTGTGGCGCGGCGGAGCGAAGGGCGAGGCAGAGCTGTTGGCCTCGTGCTACCGCCGCTCACTCGAGGTGGCCGACGAGCTCGGGGCCCGCTCCATCGCCTTTCCGGCCATCTCTACCGGCGTGTACGGCTACCCCGCGGCGGCCGCGGCAGAGGTCGCCGTAGGGACGCTGCGGACAACGGGGACCCAGGTGGAAGAGGCGGTCCTGGTTGCCTTCGAGCGCGGCACGCTGCGCCTCTATGAGGCGTTGCTGGCTGCCCGCTGATCCGTCGTCAGCGCCGGGCGCGACCGCCGATGAGCTTGCGCTTCTGCTGGATGAAGTCGACGAGCACGTAGTCACCCAGGGTGTCGGGCGTGGTGAAGAAGGCGCGGCCCCGGTTCATCTCCGCCACCTTCTCGATGAACTGCTTCAGGTAGCTGGTGGCGTCGAGCATGAACGTGTTGATCACGATGCCCTCGCGGGTGCAGCGACCCACCTCGCGCAGCGTCCGTCGGATGGTCTCCGGCTCGGGCGGATAGGCGAAGTACGGAGAGCCGTCGTCTTCGATGTGAGCGGTCGGCTCACCGTCCGTGATCATGATGATCTGCTTGGTTCCCGTCTGGCGGCCCAGCAGCTGCCGGGCAATGGCCAGGCCGTGCTGCATGTTCGTCCCGTAGACGTAGTCCCAAGAAACCTCGGGTAGCTCCGCTGCCGAGAACTCGCGAGCCACCGAGGAGAACCCGACCAGGCCGAGGTAGTCGCGCGGGTACTGCGAGGAGATCAGCGCATGCAGCGCCATGGCGACCTTCTTGGCCGGCAGGAAGTTGTCGCGCATGGGCATGGAGAGTGAAAGGTCGAGCATCAGCACGGTGGACTGGCGAACCAGGTGCTCGGTGCGCTCCACCTCGAAGTCGTCAGGCGTCAGGCGCACCGGGGTGCCGGTGCCCGAACGCCGGACCGCATTGCGCACGGTCTGCTGGATGTCGAGGTTGAACGGATCGCCCCACTCGTAGGGCTTGGTGGAATATTCCCGCTCGTGCCCCCAGCCGGTCTTGTCGAGGGCGTGCCGGCCGACCTGGTCCATCGTCAGCTTCTTGAACAGATCCGCCAGGGCGTTCTGCCCGATGCGCCGGATGCCCCGGGGCGTCAGTTCGAGCTTGCCGTCCTTGATGTCGATGAGGCCCGCCTCTTCGAGCATCTTGGCGACCTGCGCCATGCGTTCGAGCGCCCGGGCCGCATCGTCGCCCAGCAGCTCACGGGCCTTGTCGATGTCCACCTCGGCCAATGCGCCCGGGTTGGTGGCGCCCCGCAGCAGGTTCTCGAGCTGGTCGAGGTCACCCATCTGCTGCATGAGCTCGGCCGCTTCGGAGAAGTTGAGGGGGTCCTGTCCGCTGAAGTTGTAGTTGCGCTCCCAGGGCAGCTGCGGGAAGGCCTGCCGCAGGTTGGAGCCCAACTGATCGAGCTGCCAACGCAGATCCATGTCTTCGAGCAGCTGGTCCATGAGGCCCTGGAGCTGGGCCCGCTGCTCGGGCGTCATCGAGTTCAACATGGCCTGGGCCGCCGCCATCTTCTCGGCGATCTGTTCGAGCAGCTCGTCGAGGTTCTGCGGGTTCTCGGGGAAGAAGTCGCCGTAGCGCTCCATGAACTGCTGGAAGGCCTGGTCGGTGTCTTCGCCGCGGTTGCGCTGGTCGAGCATGTTGTTCAGCTCGGACAACATGTCCTTCATGCGCTGCATCTGCTCGGGGCCCATGTCCTGCATGGCCCCGGCCATCTGGTTGATCTGCGACTGCATGATCTGCTGGCGCAACTTGTCGACCAGCTCTTCGAAGCGCTGCTGCGCCTCCTGCGAGACGAAGTCGTAGTTCTGCAGCTCCTTGACCTGGCCGGCCAGGTCGGGCGGGAGCATGTCGAGCTGCATCTGCCGCTCGGCCATGGCCTCCTGCGTGACCTCGCGCTGACGCTCGTCCGGTGCCTGTGATGCGTCGTCGAGGCGGTCTTCGAGCGCCTCGCGCTCGGTCTCGACCACCTCGCGAAGCTCCTGGGCGATGTCGTCGTACACGCCCCCCAGGTCGTAACGTTCGAGCTGGTCACGACGCTTGCGCCGCAGGTTCTCCAGCATCTCGCGGATGCCCTGCATGCGGTCGCCGTCGGGCGTCCTGAAGCCCGACTGCATCAACCGCCGGAGCGCAGCGTTGAGGTCACCGTGATAGAGCAGGTCATCGGTGATCTCACCCAACACCTCGTCGGCCGTCAACTCGAAGCCCGACTGGGTGCCGTCCCACCGGGAGTACAGGAAGCGGGAGCGCGCCATAGGGGGAGGCTAGTGGGCGATCGCCCCGTACGCTCGGGCGCGCAATGGTCGAAGCGGTCCTGCCACCTGTTGGCGACGAGCACGAGCGCCGTAGAGAACTCCGCCGCATGAAGCTGCAGGCCACCGGTTTGCTCGCTTTGGCAGCGGTGATCTTCGTGCTCGCGCGCCTTCGTGAAGGCGAGTGGAGCTGGCTCGGGTACGTGCGCGCCACCGCCGAGGCCGCGATGGTTGGTGCCCTGGCCGACTGGTTCGCGGTCACCGCGCTCTTCCGTCACCCCCTCGGCCTGCCCATCCCGCACACCGCCATCATCAAGACCCGCAAGGACGCGCTCGGCCGGTCGTTGGGACTCTTCGTGCAGGACAACTTTCTGTCCGACGTCGTCATCGGAGAGAAGATTCGGGCCGCCCACGTCTCTCGCCGACTCGCCGGTTGGCTCAACCAACCGGGCAGTGCGGCAGCGATCTCGCGTCACGCAGCCGCCGCCCTGGCTGGCGGCATCGAGGTGCTCGACGACGAGGACGTGCAGGGCGCGCTGGAACAGGCGGTGCTCAACCGGGTCCGTCAACTGCAGCTGGCGCCGCTGGCCGGTCGAGCCCTGGAGCTGGCCACCAACGAAGGTCGCCACCAAGAGCTGCTCGACGCCGGCACCCGGGGCATCATCCGCTTCCTCGACGAGCACCGTGAGTCGTTGCGTGACCGCTTCGGCCAGGAGTCGCCGTGGTGGGTGCCCGAGACCATCGACCGCCGCATCTTCGACAAGCTGTACGACGGCCTGCGGGGCTTCCTCGAGGAGGTGGCCAACACACCGGACCACGAGTTTCGGCGCTATCTCGATGAACGGCTGGCCGAGCTGGTCGTGCGCCTGCAGACCGATCCCGAGCTGGCCGCTCGAGGCGAGAAGCTGAAGGAAGAGCTGCTCGACCATCCTGCGGTGCGGGCCTGGACGGGATCACTGTGGAGCGAGCTCAAGAAGGGTCTGCTGGAGCAGACCGCTGATCCGGAATCGGAGCTGCGCACCCGGCTCGAGGGGGCGGCCGCCGCGTTCGGCCGCGTCTTGGTCGAGGACAGCGCGCTGCAGGAAAAGATCGACCGGTGGGTCGAGAGCGCGGCGCTGTACGTGGTCAAGCAGGAGCGTCATCAGGTAGCGGAGCTCATCGCTGCCACGGTGGCCAGGTGGGACCCCGACGAAGCGGCCCAGCGGATCGAGCTGCAGGTCGGTCGTGACCTGCAGTTCATACGCATCAACGGAACCATCGTCGGTGGCCTTGCCGGACTGGCGATCTACTCGCTCGGCCGCCTGATCGGTTGAGCCGGCACGCGCAAGGTTGGTCAGCTCCATCTCGCACTCCCGGCCCGGGGGCCTGCGGGGTAGCCTCGACGACATGCCCTTCCCCACGCCCTTTGCCTGGGGCGCTGCCGTGTCATCGACAACGGCCGAGGGCGCCGCGCCGGCGTCGGATTGGCGTGATTGGGAGCGTCAGGGCCGCGCCCCCTACTCCGGCGACGGCAACGGCTTCGGCGCCCGCTACCGAAACGACCTCCGGGCCGTCGCCGAGGCTGGTCTGGGCCATGTGCGGCTGTGCCTCGACTGGTCTCGGCTCGAGCCGGAGAACGGTCGCCGCGATCTGCGGGCGGTCGATCACTATCTCCAGGTGCTGACGGCGGCCAAGGACGCCGGCCTACAGGTGTGGGC
>JAXDQG010000508.1:0-4147 GCA_034667945.1 Acidimicrobiia bacterium
GCGACACTTCGACGCAAAGACACCAGGCAAGGGTCAGATTCGACAAGAGTCAACCCTCGGTTCGGACCCGACCGTACGGGACCGTCATCCCGCACCGGCCGACCCCAAGCACAACATGGGGATTCGATGCCGATGGGCCCGTGCTCCAAGTCGATGAGCAAGGCGTCGAAGCCTGCTGTCGCCAGCGTGAGCGCGACCGGCACGCTGGCTACCGTGACCAGGCAGACGGCGCAGGTATCGCCGGCTGCGAGGCGGGCCCGGAGCGGGTTGAGGGGCTCCACCCGGTTGGTCGCCGACGGGCTGCTGGTGTCATTCACTGCGGGCGGCCTTGACGAGGTTGCGCACCAGCCGGATGGCGTCGTCGTGCAGCATGCGCCCGCAGCCGCACCAGGTTGACACCAGCAGCCGCTCCTCGCTGACCACGCCGAGCAGGGCGCCGATGCGCTGCGAGAGCTCCTGCGGCGAGGAGGCGTCGGACTTCACGTCGGCCACGCCGGCGACGACCTCGATGTCTTCGGGGACGTCGGCCAGGAGCTCGGGCTCTTGCCACTGTCCCGCGAACCGCGGCGGCCAGCTCCCCACAACTGTGGTGCGCACCATCGCCGCAGCGTAATGCGTTGTCGGTGGGCGGCCTGCGGTGGCTTGGTGCATCGTGGGCCCGGCTCCGCCGGCTCCACTGGGACGCCCGCTAACGTGCCCCCTTCGATGAGACCCGACGGCCGCCAGCCAGACCAGCTCCGCCCAGTCACCTTCGAGCGCGACTTCACCGAGATGACCCCTGGGTCGGTGCTGGTCACTTTCGGCCGGACACGGGTGCTGTGCGCCGTGTCGGTCGAGAGCGACATCCCTCGCTGGCTCAAGGGCCGAGGCTCTGGTTGGGTCACCGCCGAGTACAACATGCTCCCTGGTTCGTCGCCCGAGCGGGTCCGGCGGTCGCTGACCAACGGACGGAGCCAGGAGATCCAGCGGCTGATCGGGCGCTCCCTGCGCAGTGTGTGCGACCTGGTTGCGCTGGGAGAGCTGTCGGTCACCGTCGATTGCGACGTGTTGCAGGCCGACGGGGGCACGCGCACCGCCTCGATCTGCGGTGCGTATCTGGCTCTCCACGACGCCTTCGCCCGGATGGTTCGCTCCGGCGAGCTCATTCGGCAGCCGCTGACCGACCACCTGGCGGCCGTCTCGGTCGGCATCGTCGACGGGGAGGCCCGACTGGATCTGCCCTACGCGGAAGACTCGCGTGCCGACGTGGACTTCAACGTGGTGATGACCGGCTCGGGCCGCTTCGTCGAGGTGCAGGGGACGGCCGAGGGGCAGGCGTTTTCCCGGGCCGAGCTCGATGGCCTGGTGGACCTGGCGGCCGGCGGCATCGCCACGATCGTCGAACTCGAGAAGGCGTACATCTCGGTGGAGCCCCCGGAGCGGACGAAGGGGTGAGCCGCGATCTGGCGTTGGTGTGCGCATCGGCCAACCCGGACAAGGTTCGTGAGATGGCCGAGATCCTGGCCGGGGTGGGGGTCGTGGTCTTGCCTCGGCCGGAGGGCTTGCCTGACGTGGTGGAAGATGGTGACACCTTGGAAGCCAACGCCCGGCTGAAGGCGGCGGCGGTGGCTGGCGCCAGCGGGCGGGCCGCGGTTGCGGACGACACCGGCCTCGAGGTGGCGGCGCTCGGGGGAGCTCCCGGTGTGCGCACAGGTCGCTACGCGGGAGAGCACGCCAGCTATGCCGACAATGTGGCCAAGCTGCTGGATGCGTTGGTCGCCGCGGGGGCGAGCACGCCGGAGGAGCGGCGGGCGCGTTTCCGCACGGTGGTGTTGGTGCGCCGGCCCGATGGCGCGGAGGCGCTTGCCGAGGGCGTCGTGAATGGTTGGATTGCGCTGGCGCCGCGGGGCGAGGCGGGGTTCGGCTATGACCCGGTCTTCGTGCCCGACGAGTGGGATGGTCGCACCTTCGCCGAGATGAGCTCCACAGAGAAACACGCCATCTCACACCGGGGGAGGGCGTTGCGTGCGCTGGCCGAGGCCTTGGAGGAGGGGGTGCTCTAGCCCGTGCCTTTGCTACCAGTCCGGAATGGCTGGGGTCGGGGTGTTGGTGGCGGGGTTGAGGCCGTTGGGATTCACGGCGTAGTGGCCGCGTTTGGGTCTGGTGCAGCGATGGTGGTCGGTTTCGTGACCGAGGGCGTCGGCAAGTGCTTTGGTGGGGCGGGGGTGGGCGATGGCGTAGCCGAGGCGGTGGAGGTGGGCGTGAATGTCCCTGAGGGGGAGGGCGCTGGCGGCTTGTTGGAGGATGCTGAGGCAGAGGGCGCGGAGCTCGCGGCCGATTACCAGAGTGGGGTTGGGGGCGGTCGGCGGGAGAGGTTCTTCATGGATGGGGTGGCGCCGCCGGCGGCCGCGATGGTTGCGGTAGGCGGGGCGGAGCTGTTCGTGGATGCCGCGGAGCCGTTTGAGCAGCGTTTGGCGCTGTTGGGCGAGGTCCAAGAGGTGCTGGTCGATGCTCTGCAGTTGGCGGCGGATGTGGTCTTCTTCGCCGAAGAGGCGTTCGCGGCGGGGGTTGGGGATGCTGCTGCGGCGGCGAAGAGGGACGAGGTCGCGGCCGTGGACGACAGGGGCGCCGGGGATGGGTTCATCGGAGGGGTGGTCGGCAGGATCGGGAGCCATGGGTGACCTCACGAGCTGTGGCGTGAAGTGGTTGTGTGGGCACTCTTAGTGGGGAGCGGCCGACCCGTCGTGGACGACATCTTGCATACGGGGTGTGACAGTTAAGGTTCGTCCATGGTCGAATCGACGTCGAATCGGCCAACGACGCAGCTGAAATTCGATGTCGGCTCGTGACCCTTTTTGATGAACGCGGAGTGCGGCGGATCAACTCGCTTACGTGAGATGACCGTCCGCCATGCAGCCCATCGGCCTCGGACGGAGGCCCGGACCTCAGCTGGCGAGCGCCCCTACCGGCACGTAGGAGAACAGAGGGATGACGTTCCCATCCACCGCACGTCGCGGACGAACCGCCGCAGTGAGCCCCTCGAGCAGCAGTGCACCGAAGGCCTCGCCGCTCCGCCCCTCTGCCAAGCCCGCCCGGCCGCGCCGGTAGCGCGTCACTCCGGCGAGCACACGCGTCGTCTCCTCGTCGAGCGGCGTGAGTACCACGGCCATGGCCCAGCTCAGCTTCCCGCCCGCGATCCCCAACACGTCGTGGCGATCAGTCGCTTGGCCAGAGGGGTTGCGCCGCAGTTCGATCCGGTGTTCGATCCCGTAACGCCCGGCTTGCCGCGCCAGGTAGTCCACCACGTCCAGGCACTTCTCGGGCGAAAGGTCGACCGCCATGACCAGGTCTTTGAATGGCTCGTTTCGGGTTGACCACATGACGGCGCTGTTGTCCTCGCTCAGTAACCGAATGGGCGCTGTTGGAACTGTTGAAGCTGAGCCGGACGAGTGATCGTCGCGGCCCAAAAAGCATCGGTACAACCCTCGCCGGCCTTGAACCCGAACCCGTTGCTGTAGGCGGACGCGGCCGAGGGGCCGGCCAGGCCGACCCCTCGGCGCAATGAGGAATATGTGCCCCGCGGACCCCACCGTCGATCGCCACGATGCGGCAATTCAGGGAGTCCGGGCACGGACAGGGCAGTTCAGCCGCTCAGCTGAGCGCCAGCTCCAGCACCTCACGCACGTCACTGACCAGATGGATGGTGATCTGTTCGCGCACGGCCACCGGCACGTCGTCGACGTCAGCTTCGTTCCGCTTGGGCAGGATGACCTCGGTCAGCCCGGCCCGATGCGCAGCCAGCACCTTCTGGCGCACTCCGCCGATCGGCAGCACCTTGCCTTGCAGCGTGACCTCGCCGGTCATGCCCAGGGTGGGCTTCACGGGACGCCCCGACAGCAAGCTGACCAGGGCAGTTGTCATCGTCACGCCGGCCGACGGCCCGTCCTTCGGGGTTGCCCCCGCCGGCACGTGCAGATGCACGCGAGCCGAATCAACCGTCGCATCCAATCCCAACTGTTCCCGGTGCGAACGCACATAGGAACGAGCGATCTCGGCCGACTCCTTCATGACATCACCTAGCTGACCGGTCAACGTCAGACCGGGCTCTCCGCCCATCGTGGCCGCCTCGATGAAGAGGATGCCTCCTCCGACGCCGGTGACAGCCAGG
>JAXDQG010000509.1:0-8052 GCA_034667945.1 Acidimicrobiia bacterium
GGCGGGCGCACGATCGATGCCGCAGGCCGCCTCCAGCCAGCTACGTGCCCCATCCGGATCGCCCGCTTCGAGGTAGTCGTTCACCGTGGCCCGGAGCTTGCTGACCTCTTCGGACAGCTCGGTGGTCCGCGCCGGCGCCTCGCCCAGCCAGAAGGGGATGGTGGGATCTGCTCCCTCGGCATCGACAACCCGGACGACGCCCGACTCCACCTTGCGGATGCGCCACGTGTGCGTACCGAGGAGGAAGACGTCACCGGCCATGGATTCCATGGCCCAGTCCTCGTTGACGGTGCCGATGAAGGTTTCGTCGGGCTCGGCCAGAACCCGATAGTCGGCAACCTCCGGGATGGCGCCGCCGCTGGTGAGCGCAGCGAGGCGGGCGCCGCGCCGGGCGCGTACCTCGCCATTCACCTGATCGTGGTGGACCAGGAAGGCACGTCGGCCACGGCCCGTCAGGATCCCCTCGCTGACGAACTGCAGCGTGAGGTCGAAATCTTCACGGGAGAGCTCGGCGTAGGGTGCAGCCTGCCTGACCAGCTCGAACAGGTGGTCGACCCGCCATTCTTCGGCTGCAGTCTCGGCCACCAGCTGTTGGGCCAGGATGTCCAGCGGCGCGATGGGGGGGTGTAGGGCATCAAGCCGACCGGAGCGGAGCCCGGCCAGCAGGGCGGAGGCCTCGACCAGTTCGTCACGGGTGAGGGGGAACAGCCGGCCCTTGGGCGTGCCCCAGCGGGTATGGCCCGACCGACCGACTCGCTGCAGGAACGTGGCGAGACTGCGGGGTGAGCCGATCTGGCACACGAGCTCAACCGGTCCGATGTCGATGCCGAGTTCGAGCGAGGCCGTGGCGACCAGAGCTCGGAGCTGGCCGGCTCGCAGGCGCGCCTCTACCCGGTAGCGCCGGTCTTTGCTCAGTGAGCCGTGGTGCGCACTGACGACGTCGTCACCCAGTCGCTCGCCGAGCTGGTGAGCCAGACGCTCGGCCAGGCTGCGGGTGTTGACGAAGACCAGCGTGGTGAGGTGCTCGGTGACCAGTTGGGCGATGCGATCGAGCACCTCGCCCATCTGTTGGCCGGACATGACCGCTTCGAGCTCGGCCTCGGGAAGCTCGAGAGCCAGGTCGAGCTGGCGCTGGTGGCCACAGTCGACCACGCAACAGGGACGGGCCTGGCCGACCAGGAACCGGGCAACCGTCTCGATGGGCCGCTGCGTGGCCGAGAGGCCGATGCGGGTGGGCCGCCCCGACTGCCGGCACACATGATCGAGCCGTTCGAGCGTGAGGGCCAGGTGCGAACCTCGCTTGTCCCTGGCCAGGGCGTGGATCTCGTCGACGATGACGGTCGACACCTTGGAGAGGAGCTGCCGGCTGCGTTCCGCTGTGACCAGGAGGTACAGCGACTCCGGCGTGGTCACGAGGAACGTTGGCGGCCGCCGGATGATGGCGGCACGTTGGGATGCCGTGCTGTCCCCGGTGCGGACGCCCACGCTGAGGGCGGGCGGTTCGAGCCCGAGGCGCCGGGCTTCCTCGGCGATCTCCGCCAACGGCGCTTCCAGGTTCTCCTTGATGTCCACCGCCAAGGCGCGCAGGGGCGAGGCGTACACCACGTGCACCGACCCGCTCACCGTGTGGCCGGCGGCGTGGGCCCGGTAGAGCCGGTCGATGGCGACGAGGAAGGCGGACAACGTCTTGCCCGACCCGGTCGGCGCGGCGACCAGCGTGTCGGCGCCCGCGGCGATGTGAGGCCACGCTTCGAGCTGGGGTGGAGTGGGCCCCTCGGGAAAGCGGCGGTTGAACCACGCCTGCACGGCGGGGTGGAACGCGGCCATGGCCGACTGTTCGGGGACGACCGCCGGCGCCTGAGGGGAGGTGGCGACGGGCGGGTCGAACAGCGTCGGCTGTCGCTCGACCAAGCTCGTCATGACATGCATCCTCCCATGTGCGCCGGCCTCGGACGTTCTGATCTACGAACGAGTGTTCGTCACACTAGTCGGTGGGTGTGACATTCAAGGTCGCGGAGGGGAACATGCGCCTCCTCTCGAGCTCTCGAGAAGGAGGCGGCAGGCCTGCACACGGACCGTCACCAATGAACCGCTCGGCGGGTGGTCGACGACTAACGTCCGCGCCGATGTTCAAGCTCCTCCTGTTCCTGCACGTCATCTCGGCAATTGTGGCGTTCGGGCCGACATTGGCCTTTCCGCTGTTCACGAGGGCGGCGCCGCGCACCTCCGCGGCTCAGGTGGTGACCGCGCTCCAGCGCCTCACCCTGCCCGGTCTGATCGGCCTGGTGGTCTTCGGGGGCGGCGCCGTAGGTGCAAGCTCGGGCGACTCGTCCTCGAACGGCAAGGAGTTCGACTTCTCCCAGGCCTGGATCTCGGTGGCGTTCCTCCTGGTGATCGCCGCCCTGGCGCTGGTGTGGTTCGTGCTGATCCCCGCTCAGCGAAAGGTCGTCCAGGCTCGCAGCGACGGCGAGGCGGAGACCTTGGCGAAGAAGGCGAGCGGCCTGATGGGTGCCATGCACCTGATCCTTGTGGTGGCCCTGATCATGATGGTGTGGCAGCCCGGCTCATAGGGCAACGCCGGCTCGTAGGCGGAAGAGGACCGAACAGCACTAGCGGCCGGCACGTCAGCGCCGGCCGCCCTTCACCCTCATGGCTCTCGAGCCACCGAGCTCAGATGCGCTGGATCAGGGTGCCCGTACCGAGACCGCCGCCACAGCACATCGTGATGAGGCCGATCTCCTTGTCGGAGCGCTCCAGCTCGTGCAGGGCCTTCGTGACCAGCACGCAGCCGGTCCCGCCCAGGGGATGGCCGAGGGAGATGGCGCCACCGTTCGGGTTCACCTTGTCCATGTCGGGGGCGATCTTCTGGGCCCAGGCCAGTACCACCGACGCGAACGCTTCGTTGATCTCGACGACGTCCACATCGTCGATGGTCAGGCCCTGCCGGGAGAGGACCTTGCGAGTGGCCGGGATCGGGCCTTCCAGCATGAGGACGGGGTCGCAGCCCACCAGTGCCGTCTGGAGCACCCGCGCCCGGGGGCGGAGCCCCAGCTCACGGGCCTTTTCCGCCGACATCAGCAGTACGGCGCCTGCACCGTCGGCGATCTGCGAGGACGACCCGGCGGTGTGCACGCCGTCTGGCCGGGCGACCGGCTTCAACTGGGCGAGCTTCTCCAGCGAGGTGTCACGCGGGATCTCGTCCTGCGTGAAGGTGACGGTCTTGTCTGTGCGCTGACCGTCTTCGCCCACGACCGGCGCCTCCACCGGAACGATCTGAGTCTCGAAGCGGCCCTCGTCAAGAGCCCGCCGGGCCCGGATCTGCGACTCGAGTCCGAACTGATCAGCCTGCTCGCGGGTGATCCCGTAGGTGTCGCAGATGCGCTCGGCACCTTCGAACTGGGAAGTGAACTCGTAGTACCTGCGGTATGTCCGGGAGATGGGCTTGCCATGACCGGCCTTGGCGCCGTCGTTGGCGTCGGAGCCGATGGGCAGCAGCGACATGGCCTCGACGCCGCAGGCGAGGACGACGTCCTCCGCGCCCGAGGCGATGAGCGACGTAGCCAGGCCCAGGGCGAACTGCGACGATCCGCATTGGCTGTCGACGGTGGAACAAGCAGTCTCCTGCGACCCGCCCCACGAGAGCCAGGCGGTGCGGGTCAGGTTCATCGCCTGCGCGCCCACCTTGTTGATGATGCCGCCGACGACCTGGTCGACCTGATCGGGGCTGACACCAGCCCGGCGCAGGACCTCCATCTGCACCGGGCCCAGCACATCGGCCGGATGTGCCTGCGCCAGGGTCCCGTTCTTCTTCCCGACCGCTGACCGACCGGCTTCCACGATCACGACTTCGCGCATTCGAGCCTCCTCGACCTCTCAGGCGCCCCCGTGGCGCGCCACCCCCGTCGGGTCGACCGACGGCGCGAGCAGAAGCCAACCGGGTCAGAGGGGGTCAACGCAAGCGCGAGAAGTCTCGGGGTGCCGGAGAGCCGGACGGCTTGTCGCGGATCGGGGAGATGCGCAGGGCCGCGACCCCCAGCGCTCCGCTTCGGCCCATGATGTTTGGACGACCGGGCCGGGTGCCGCAGACGGTTGGGGGAAGCCAGCACCCGGCCCGGTCGATCTCAGACCGGCGACCCTGGTCAGGCCGGTGATCCCGGCGCATGCCTAGGACGTCGATAACAAAACCTAGTATGACATGTGTCACAGTCAATCTGTGGTGATCGTTGCCTTCTTTACCCGAACTTGCAATCGATTTTCGGTATCTGGTGTCGTCTGCCGGCCAGCGGTGCGTTGGTCCTGCGAGTGCTTGTCAAAGCAAAAAAATTGTGGCGGCGCCCGCCCCCTCGTGGAACCAGCATTGCTGGCTCCTCATTACCTAGATCTTGGCAGGAGTGCACGCACCGCGTCGATGGTGTCCGCCTCATCAGCGCGCTTGTCGAGCCGATAGCGGAGCAGGCGGGCGAACCGGAGCGCGACTCCGCCGGGGTAGCGGGTCGAGACCTGGGCGCCGTCCAGTTCAATCTCGACGACCAACTCGGGTCGGACGTGCACCTCGATGCCCTTGCGATCGACCTCGAGCTCCTGCAGCGCAGTGGTCTGCCAGGCCAGCACCTCGTCGGTCATGCCCTTGAAGGTCTTGCCCACCATCACGAACCTGGTCGGGTCGTCGGGGTCACGAGCGCCGAGATGCAGGTTGGACAGCCAGCCCCGTCGCCGGCCGTGGCCCCACTCGGCCGCCAGCACGACCAGGTCGAGCGTGTGAGCCACCTTGACCTTGCGCCAGGCTCGTCCCCGACGTCCAGCCTCGTAGGTGGTCGTGAGCCCTTTGACGACGACCCCTTCGTGGCCGGCAGCCAGCGTGTTGTCGAGGAATTCGGCCGCCTCTGTCGGATCCTCCGTGATGATGCCGGGCATGCGTCGCGCGCCGACGGCGGCGGTGAGGGCTACCTGCCGTTCGGACAGCGGAGCATCGATCAGATCGCTGCCGTCCAGGTGAAGGCAGTCGAAGAAGAAGGGACGTAGGGGGACGGTGCGGGCTTCGTGGTCCTCCCGACCGAAGCCGGCCATGACGTCCTGAAACAGGTGCGGACGGTCGTCATCCTCCCGCAGGCCGATGACTTCGCCATCCAGCACCACGCTGCGGACCGGGAGGCCCGCCATGATGGCCACCACCTCCGGCAAGCGGCTCGTGACGTCGTTGAGGTTGCGGGTGAACAACCGCACCTCGTTGTCGTGGCGATGGGCCTGGAGGCGGACACCATCGAGCTTCCACTCCACCGAAGCTGGTCCGCCGGCGTCGGCGAGGGCTTCACTCACCGAGTCGGCCGGTGATGCCAGCATGGGGGCGAGCGGGCGCAGCACTTCGAGACCGATGTCCTCCAGGCCTTGACGACCCTTGGTCAGTGCAGCCCGAGCCGTCGTGCCGAGGTCGCCCGACAGCATCAGGGCACGCCGGACGGCGCTGGTAGGGACGCCGGCAGCGCGAGCCACCGCATCGGCCATCACTCCGGCCAAGGCGCCCTGGCGCAGCTCGCCGACGAGGAGGCGGCGGAGGAAGGCGGCCTCGTCCTCGGTGGCCCGTGCAAGAAGCCCGGTGAGGAGTTGATTGCGGGCCGCCTGCGATCCTGTTCCGTTCGTGGCCGCGAGGCGGTCGAGCGTCTCGTCGACCTCGTCGATGGTGAGCGTGGGGGTATCTGCCGGCGGAACCTCGAGCCCGAAGACGGTGGCGTAACCAACTCCGATGCGGCCCTGGTGTGCCTCTCCCACGAGGAACCCGATGACCGGGATGATCTCCTCCGGTCGAAGGCGCTGGAGGAGGTCGGCCAGGGCCTTGCTCTTGACGGTTCGGGCCCTGTCGGCGGCCACGGCCGCAGAGGTCGCCACGACATCGGCCAGGAGCATGCGGTCGATTCTCGCGCGGCGGAATCTGGAGAGCCGGCGGCAAGGGCCTGAGATCTCACGAGGAGTGCCGCGTTCAGCTCTCTTCGTGCATCACCCGGCGAATTGCGCTGGTCAGCGAGGTGGAGGAGCGTGAAGTTGCTGCCTTGGGGTTTCCCCGGTTACGAAACGTGGGCGGGCGCCCTCGCAGCCCCCTGCCCCGTCGCCCCGGGGGACCCGGAGTCAGGCGCCCGGAGCGCGGAGACCGAGGGCCGCGGCGTGCCGACGGCGGGCGTCGCGGTGCATACGTCGGTCATGGATCGCTTCACCCTGCGGACGCCTTCCGCTGTGGCAGGAATCTCTGCTCAGCCGGTCTCGCCACCTGCCCGGCTAGACCTGCTTTCGTCACCGGACAAACCCGTATGGGCGGGAACGAGAGGATCAGCGCCCTCTAGTCCTTCACTAGGAGCGGTGGAGCCGCCACTCTCCAAGACTGACCCTAGAGTGTCACACCCCGCACAACCACGAAGACCTCTTCACCTACCTCGGGCTCAGTCAGGCTGCATGAGCGCCCCGCTGCTCGCCTCCAGCGCCGCGGCGGCCCGCTCGGGCGCCAGTCCGACCGCTTCAGCCGCGGCCACAATCGACAGCCACGTGTCCTCGGGCAGCGGGACGCCCTCGGCGAGACGACGGGCACGAGACCGCCGTTCGGGCTCACCCGGCACCAGCACCTCGCCGCCGGGCGCAGCCGGGCGCGCCGAGGTGAACCAGTCGACATACTCGAGGATCTCGCGGGCCACTGAGTGCTCAGAGTCGAAACGGGCGGGATCGAGGTAGATCGAGAGCATCCCGTTGCAGAACCGGTGCGGCTTGGGCCCGGTGGTCCCGCTGCCGGTCAGCGCCCCCGCCAGCACCTCGCACAACATCGCCAGCCCAGAGCCCTTGTGCTCGCCCATGGCCCGAAGTGCACCCTTCCCCCTGCGGGGATTGGGCGACTTGCCCGGCTCGCGCTCGCCGTAGAGCACTGTCGGATCCGCGGTCAACTCCCCATCGGGCCCGATGAGGCTTCCCGGTGGAAGCGATGCACCACCGTCCAACGCCACCAGCGCCTTACCTTCCGCCACCACCGAGGTGGCGAAGTCCAGCACGATCGGAGGCCGGCCCTCCAAGGGCACACCGATGCACACCGGGTTGGTGGCCATGCGCCGATCGATGCCGCCGAAGGGCGCCACCAGCAATCCCCCGGCCACATTCACGAAGTGGATCGAGACCAAACCGGCATCAGCCGCCATCTCCGCCCAATCGCCAATCCGGCCCAAGTGGCCGGCATGGCGCAAGGCGATCACCGACACGCCGTTGGCCAGTGCCTTGTCCATGCCCAACTGCACCGCCTGCGGCCCCACGGTCTGGCCCATGCCGTAACCGCCGTCGATCACGGCGAAGCTGTCGGTCTCGGTGACGATGGTCAGGTCGCGATCCGCGTATTGCACGCCCGCCTGCAGCCACTCGACATAGCGCTGCGTGCGCACCACCCCGTGGCTGTCATGACCAGACAGGTTGGCGCTCACCAGGTAGCGCCCGATGCGCTCGCTCTCCGCCGTCGAGCACCCGGCCGCGCTGAAGATATCGGTGAGTAGCTGGCGGAGGGGCTCAGAGGCGATCACGACCATGGGCGGACCCTACTCAGGGTAGAAGGCGCTGGTCACCGCCAGTCCACGACCCCATTCGGGACGAGACCGGCTGCGCGCCCCCGAGGCCCCTACGCTGCAAGCCAATGGACTTCAACCTTCGCCGGCAGCTCGAAGAGCTGGCCGAACGTCTCCGGCACCATGGCCCGCCCGGGCCTCGCACCGAGGAGCTGCAGAGCCACGTTTCGGACGCGCTCGAGCAAGGCCGCCATGAAGGCCTGGGTGAGCGGCTAGAGGAAGCGGCCGTCGAGTTCGAGGCGGAACATCCCGACCTGTCCACCACGCTGCTGCGTGTGGCGGACGCGCTGAGCGCAGGCGGCATCTAGCGGCCACGCCCGAAGCACCCCGGATCAGGTCGGCCGGGCCAACGTGCGCCGAGCGGCTTCCACCTCATCGCGCACCCAGCACCCCTCGATGTGATCGTTGACCAGGCCCATGGCCTGCATGAAGGCGTACACCGTCGTAGGACCGACGAAGCGCCAACCCC
>JAXDQG010000510.1:0-4099 GCA_034667945.1 Acidimicrobiia bacterium
GTGGCTGATGCCGCTGCCGAAGCGGAAGCGGCCCGACACGACGAACCCGTCGTCGACCCGTTCCGCCCGACCGGTCGGAGCCAGCTGCCCCGCCAGGCACGCATCCACCGGCCCGAACCAGCGCTTCGCGGCTGCGGGCTGCAGGAATCCGCAGGAGTAGCTGGCGGCGGCGGCGATCATGGCGCACCACCCGACAGCCCCGTCGACACGGGAGAACTCCTCCACCAGCTCGATCTGCGCCATGGGGTTGAGCTGAGGTCCGCCCAGCTCGGCGGGCACCGCGGCCCGGGCCACGCCCGACGCCCGGAGCGCCGCGACAGCGTCGGGATGCAGGCGGCCCTCCCGGTCCATGCCCTCGCGGCCTGCCGCGTCAGGAAGCGCCCGACCGGCGATGCTCAACCGCTCGTCCTGGTCCACGATCGGGTTCCTCCCTACATCGCACTTCCCAATTCAACGGGATCGTAGGCACCACTGCGATCGCTGTCACTCGGCGTTCTCACCAACCATCGGCGCCATCTTCAGTCGCTCAGACATCCGTCGGTGTCGCTCGTCGACCGCCTCGGCGATCAACACGAGCTGCTGCGGAACGTCGCCGCTGCGGTCGATGTGGAAGCGCCCGGGTTCAACGACGGCCTGCCCGACCCATCGCACCCGCTCCGCCGCGCGCGGCATCGGGTGATGGGACGAACCCTCCAACGCATCGCGTGGACCGAGCGCCCATCTTGCCCGCACGCGTCCGGGTGCTCGTCGCACGAGGCCAGCACCGCCACCGCTTCCGCCACTCGGCGACGCTCGCCGAAGGCTGTCCACCGCGCGCAATGTGTGTTGTTCGGCGTCGACTGTCTCGGCAATTACTTACAGGCCGAGCGGGTGGTGTCCCAGGCGCAGGGGTGGGACTTACCGATCAGGTTGATGGTGTCACCGATCTGTATCCAGGTCTGTTTCGAGGCGTCGAACTTGGCGATCTCCGATCCCTCTATCGGGTAGACGTCTTTGTTGCCGTCGGTGTGGATCTTGATGCCGGGCAGCAGGAACGGCGAGGCAAGATCGAGGGAACGCATGGCCAACAACATGTTGGTCCTGGTGAGCCCCCCGTCGAGCGCGGCGGCGATACGCACGGTCTCCAGCCATGGCCAACCCAGGTAGAAACCCGCGCCCAAGTTCGACGACGACTTGGGATCAAGGCCGCTCTTTTGCAGCACGTCCTTGGCCCAAATGATCGCCGGCTGGTCAGCCACCGCGGGGTCGTTGATATCGACCTGCCCGCCACCGACGATCAGCCAGTTGTTGGAAGCGTCGCCGACCTTGTCCCTGCCGACCAGCGACAGCGGCTTACACACCGACGGCTGCCAAAGCTGCTTCGCGCTGCGGGCCAAGCCGTCCTCGGCCGCCTCGGTGATGGCCTGGCTGCACGGCGTCCCGGTCGCCATCATGATGAACGCGTCGGGGTTCTTCGAGGCGAGCGTGGTCATCTCGTTCTTGATCGTCGGAGCGGTCGGCTCGAACGTTTCGCTCACCAACTTGAAACCATGCGAACTCTGCGCGATGTACGCCTTCAAGCCGTCGATGTACGCCTTACCGAAGTCGTTGTTCATCTCGAGCGCGGCGATGGTCGCCCCCTGCGGCAGCGTGTTCTCCATGTAACTGCCCCAGATGATGGCCTCGGTGCTGTAGCCCAGAATCGAGCCCATCGTCCACGGATGGTTGACCGGATCACCCCAGGCCGGATGGCCGGTCCACACGAACGGCTGCGGCACGCAACGGGCGTTCACCTTCTCGTAGGTCCGTAACGTGTTCGCCGAGCCGCTCGTCGTGAGGGCGAACACCTTGTCACTGTCGAGCAGCTCGTCCACGAACGGGATCGTGCGCGCCGGGTCGTAGCCGTCATCCTTATTGATCAACGTCAACTTGCGGGTCTTTCCCGTCGAGTCGGTGATCCCGCCGAACTTGTCGTTGATGTACTTCATGTAGGCCACCCACGCCTTGGTCTCATTACCGAAGTCAGCGGTGTTGCCCGACTGCGACAGCGTCTGACCCAACTTGATCTCAGAGTCGGTGAGGCCCTCGGTGTTGGACCAACCCGCCGGACACTTACTGAGATCGACCTTGAAACTCGCAGGCCCATTCAGCGTGTTGGTTGCCTTATCGATACCGTAATGATTGTCCTTGATCTTCTTCACCACCGCAGCCCGCTGCGCCGCCCACGACGCCTCCAGCTCCTCGATGTTCTTCGCCGTCGCCGACGAACCGGTGGCGCTGGCCGTCGCCGTCGACCCCGACCCCGCCACAGGAACGGAAGTCACGGCCCCAGTCGTCGTAACCCCCTCGCCGCTGTTGCCGCTACTGCCGCACGCAGCCGCCACCAGCCCTCCACACGCCAGCACCACCCACGCCCCTAGCCACGGCTTCACCATGCCTGCCCCCTGTGACATCTGTCATACGACCCTAGCTCACCGTCCTTGACGTCCACCCGCCCCGCAGCGGACGGCCGACCCGGGACTCAGGTTGCTGCCGTGACCATGTCGCCGCTGAGGTCGCCGCGGGCAGTTCGACTGGCGGACCTGGACCTGGGCGACGCGGTAGTAGTCGCCGCCGCTACCGGAACCCCGCAGCACGGTCGTGGACGCAGCCTGCTCGCCAGCACCGCTTCAGCCGACCACGGAACCTCATGCCACGTGTCGCTGCTGGTGAAGAACTGCGTCAGCGCCGACGCCCGGTCGGTGGCCGTTCAACTCGCGGTGGTCGCCGCCTCCAGCTCGGTGAAGCGCCGGTGCAAGGTTCGCTCGTCGGCGAAACGCTGGGTCTCAGCGGAGGGTCAGGTCGATCTCCGTCAGGCGGACGTAGCGGTGATCGCCCGTGCGGAAATCGCAGCGGACCGCGGCGTATTCGGAGTGCGCGAGCACCCAGAACGCCGTTGTGAATTTGATCAACACGGGCGCTTGGTCAGACACGGACAACGTCTTCACCATGGCGAAGCTCTCCGAGATCACCCGATTGACATCGGCGTTCTGGCTGTAGAAATCCACAACCTTCCGTCTGATTTCGCCGTCGAAGTAGTGCTGATACAGGTCGAAGCGGACTTCTAGATGCGCATCCGCGCTCGTTCCGGACCACCAGTGGTCCTCCGCGATCGCCCGCAATCTGCCCTTCGCCTCCACATTGAGCCGGACAGTCAGGTCTCCGGCTCTCGGCGGCCACCACGCCACCCACAGCGTGCACTCCTGGGGCACGACGCCCACCGCGTCCCAACCCCAACCCGAACCATGGGACACACCAAGAAGATTCACCTCCCGCAACTGCAGATTCGCCCCACACACCTCGGCGTTCCCCCACGCCTCGAACGCCGGCTCGGAGAGCACCTGGGTCACCACGTCCGCCGACAGCGTGTGCAGCGGCGCTCCGTGGAACGCACCGGCGACCATGGCACCCAGACGGGGCGGCGCAACCATCACACCCTCAGGCTCCTCGCCGGCCGCGAAGGCCCGAGCCACCGACGCCGCCGATCGGGATGACTCCGCCTCCAACGCCCGGACATCAACCCCAGTCGCCTGCAACTCCGCTTGGACCGAGGCATCGGACTTCAGCCGTCGGCGCGCCGCCAACTCTGCGGCCGCCGTTTCCGCCTCCCAATTCATGCGCGCCTGGTCGGTCTCTCGAAACTGGCGCAGCAGCGTGGCTACACGACTATCCACCACGGCCCTCCCTCCACGACTGTCGACCACATCGTCCACCGGGCACACACCGCTGTCGAGAGGCGGCTCCGCAATCGATCAAGGATGCGTAGGACAATTCCGTGGCCGAGAGCTTGTTCCACACCCTGCAACTTGAACTCGTCGACCACCAGCACCGGGCCAGCCGCCGCGAGCTCGCCACCGCGATCGTCGACCGGCTCGAGACCTGGTGCAACCTTGGCCGACGGCCTCCTCCATCGATCTCCATCGACCTCCATTGACATGCTGAGCCCCAACTACCACGAAGCCGCCCTCAGCCCCGCCGCCCACGCGGTCTGAACCCGTGGGCCTTCGTCGCGGAGCTTCCGAAGGGTGAGCGTCCCACCCACAACAAGGTGCTCGCGGCCGGGATACCTCCGCCAGGCTCT
>JAXDQG010000511.1:0-2746 GCA_034667945.1 Acidimicrobiia bacterium
GTGTGCGCGCTGCGCTACCACAACGTGTACGGACCGAGGATGCCGCGTGACACGCCCTATGCCGGCGTGGCCAGCATCTTCCGTAGCGCGTTGGAGGCGGGAAGGCCACCGCTCGTCTTGGAGGACGGCGGTCAGATGCGCGACTTCGTGCACGTTCGGGATGTGGCCCACGCCAATGTTCGGGCGCTGGCTTCGACGTGGTCGGGGGCGTTGAACGTGGCCAGCGGCGAACCGCACTCGGTGCTCGAGCTGGCGGTGGCGCTGTGTCGCGGGGTGGGTTCGGGCGCGCCTCAGCCGGTGGTCACGGGCGGCTTTCGGTTGGGAGACGTCCGCCATGTGGTGGCTTCGGCCCAGCGGGCGGGCGAGGTACTGGGCTTTTGTGCGGGGACGAGCTTCGCCGACGGGATGGCGGCGTTCGCCCACGACCCGCTGCGAGAATCGACGAAGACCGAACCCGGCGCCGTGATGAACTGAGGGACCAGTCGCCAACGAGGGCAGAACCGTGGAAGGTTCCACAGCACCTTCGGCGGGGCGGGCATCGAGTCCTTCATCAGCGTCGAGCTTGGCACACAGCAGCAGCAAGCTCGGCACGCTCCGCGGGCCGGCGAGTGTGAGGAGGATGGGGATTTGTGCTCCCCGTGCGCTCAGCTCCCATGGAACTGGGCGGGGCGTTTGGCGACGAAGGCTGTGATGCCTTCGTAGGCGTCGTCCATGTCAGCCGCGACCGCGATGTACCGGGACTCTCGTTCCATCGCCTCTTCCAGCGAGCTGGCCGCCCCCTCGCACAGGACCCGCTTGGCGAGACCGAACGCCCTCGTCGGGCCGGCCGCCAACGTACGAGCCAGCGCCATCGCTTCCTCGCGGACTGTGGCGTCGGGGACGACTTGGTTCACCAGTCCCCATGCCTCGGCCTCGGCCGCGGAGAGCACCCGGTTGGTGAGCACGAGCTCGGTCGCGCGGCGCAGACCGACCGTGCGCGCCAGGAAGAACGACGACGTCCCGTCAGGTATAAGGCCCGCTTTCGTGTACCCCATCGTGAACTTCGCCGAGGCGCCAGCCAAGACCAGGTCGCACGCCGCCACCAGCGACATGCCGGCGCCACCGGCCGACCCCGACACCGCCGCGACCACGGGAGCGTCCATCTTGGCGAACCGGGCGAGCGCGGCGTGCAGGTCGATGGTGAGGCTCTCGATGTACGCCGACACCGCGTCGCGAGGTTCGGCTGCGAACGCCGCCAGATCCCCACCACCGCAGAACACTCGTCCGAACGACCGCAACAGCACGGCTCGAACAGAGCCGTCACGAGCCAGCATGAGCGAAGCACGTCGAAGCTCTGCTGCCATCTGCGCGTTGATGGCGTTCGCCTCATCCGGCCGATCGAGGGTCAGCACCGCGACGCCCGACTCCGCGTCCACCTCTAGACCGATGGTCTGAAAGCTCTCCGACGATGTCACGCTGCTCCTCGGTCCTGGTCCGGCCACTCCGAGCCGTTCGGTGCGATGGCGAAATCCGAGGCCGAACGGCTACGGGGCCCGACGCCAGGCCGACGAGGCGTCTGCCTCCGCCTCGGACGCGTCAGCTTGTCATGTGCGCCCCCGGGCATCCCACTTGCGGCGCCGTCTACCAGGAGCGGGGGGTGCGACCTTCGCGCCACGTCCCGGTGGCCTGCCCTCACGTCGGTGGTGCGATGGGGGGTGGGGCTTCGACCGGACGCGCTCGCCCGGAGCTAGCTCGTGATGTCCTTCGTGCTGAAGCTCGCCCAGGCCGCACCCAGGAACACGCCGATGTACACCGCCTGCACGCCGAACCCCCGTAGGACGTCGTGCCACAGAATCGGCGTGCGGTACAGGTCGATGAACGACAGCCAGTAATGCGTCGGCAGGTACGGATCGATGGCCCGAGTGGCCTCCACCAGGTCGAGCACTTCCGAGGTGATGAACGCCGCCAACGCCGTCAGCGCAGCCCCGGTAGGTGAATCGGTGCGGCTCGAGGCGAACATCGCAATCGCGGCCACGCCCAGCATCGACACGCCGATGTAGAGAATGGTGATCGCCGTCCGCAGCAACGTCTCGCCGTACGACATGCTCGAACCCGACACCGACGCCACCGGCTTCACCCCGAACAACAGCCAGCCGGTCACGTACCCGACGCCAGCCACGATGAGCACGGCGAGGAAGACGAACACCGTGACCGACACCAGCTTGGCCAGCAGCAGGCGGGTCCGTCCCACGGGGCGGATCAGCAGGTAGCGCAGCGTCCCGGCATCGGCCTCGCCTGCGATGCTGTCGCCCGCGAACACCGCGGTGGCGACCGGCAGGAAGATCGGCAGCACCAGTCCCAGTGCGGCGGCCGGGAACAGCAGTCCGTTGTTCAGCACCTCGGACAGCAGTGCGGGCCCCTGACCCGGGCGTGGTCCGATGCGCGTGGCCTTGAGGAAGATGGCAATCACGGTCGGCAGCCCGGCCAGCAACGCCACGGTCAGCCACGTGCGGGGCCGCGTCAGCAGCTTCCGCAGCTCAACGGCGAACATCACCACTCCCTCCGGTCAAGTGCAGATAGGCGTCCTCCAAGCTGCGGCGCTCCAGTGTGAACTCGCGCACCCGCACACCCTCACGGACCAGCGCCTCGTTGACCGCTTCAGGGGCAAGACCGTTCAGGTGCAGCGTCACCCGCCCTTCCTCGTCACCCACCGCATGGGCCCCGGCCAGCGAGGTCAACAGCAGCCGGGCCGCCTCCGGATCGGGCG
>JAXDQG010000512.1:0-10448 GCA_034667945.1 Acidimicrobiia bacterium
GCGACACTTCGACGCAAAGACACCAGGCAAGGGTCAGATTCGACAAGAGTCAACCCTCGGTTCGGACCCGACCGTACGGGACCGTCATCCCGCACCGGCCGACCCCAAGCACAACATGGGGATTCGACGGAGCGACGACACGCCGAATTCGAGCTTCAAGACCCGGTCGAACGGCTCCCGATGAACAACGAACGCAACACGTTGTACGACTCCACGCAGTGCCCCGCACCCAGCACCACGCACTCCAGCGGCGCATCCACCCGATGCACGGGCACATCCCCGGCCTCCATGATGGCCACGTCGAGTCCCCGCAGCAGCGAACCGCCGCCGACCAGGTAAATGCCTCGCGAGATCAGGTCTCGGGCCAACTCGGGCGGCGACGCCCCGAGGCACCGCAACACGGTGTCGATGACGGCGCTCACCGGCTCACGAATGGCGTCCCGCACCTCGTCGGAGGAGAGGATCACCGTCTTCGGCAACCCGCTGGCCAGCTCACGCCCCCGGACCTCCGCCAACAGCCGGTCCACCGAAGGATGGGCCGACCCCAGCGCGATCTTGATGGCCTCGGCCGTGCGCTCGCCGATGGCAATCCCGTAGGTGCGGCGCACATGGTTGCCGATGGCGGCGTCGAGGTCGAAGCTGCCCACCCGCACCGCCTCGAGCGCCACGATCCCGCCGAGGGAGATGAGCGCCGTCTCGGAGGTGCCACCCCCGATGTCCACCACCAAGCTGCCCATCGGCTCGTTGATCGCGAGTCCGGCCCCGATGGCGGCCGCCATGGGCTGCTCGAGCAGGTGGACCTCGACCGCCCCGGCTCCCCGTGCCGCGTCGGTCACCGCCCGCTGCTCGACCGGAGTGATGGCCGACGGCACGCAGATCACCACGCGCGGCCGGTTGAACCGATTGACACCCGCCCGTTGGAGCACCAGGCGGATCATGCGCTGGGTGATCTCGAAATCGGTGATGGCGCCCTTGCGGAGGGGTCGCACGGCCACGATGTTCGACGGGGTGCGGCCGATCATGCGCCAGGCCTCGTGACCGACGGCCAGCACATCGCCGGTCTGGGTGTTGAGCGCAATGACCGACGGCTCGTTGAGCACGATGCCCTCGCCCTTGGCGTAGACGAGCGTGTTTGCTGTCCCCAGGTCTATCGCCAGGTCACGTGCCAGCGCCGTTGCTCCCCGCTAGTCCGGGCTGGTGCCCGGCGACTCGTGGCCACCGTATGCCGAGCCGTCATCGTGGTTCACAGCGGCGCGGCCGTCACGCAGCTCATGGCGGGGAATGCCCTTCGGCGCCCGACCCCGTCCCTTCGCCGACGGCGCCAGGGTGGGCCGGGGTCGGATGGGTGCCGGGGACACCCTGTCGACGTGGGTCTCCTGCCGGTTGGCGCGCGCCTCCGGCGGGGCGAGGGCCTGCAGTTCGCGGCTGAACGCCTCCATGCCGGCCTGCATCGACCGTGGCCGGCGTCGAGCGAGCCACAGGGTGAACAGGCCGAGAATGCTGAGACCGACGGCCAAACCGAGATATGCCAGGTTGCTCATGGGATCAGCCGTCCTGCGGGCAGCATCACGAACCGACCTCCCGAATGTGTTGCGCCTCGAGGCCCCAGCTCTCGCCGCCGTCCCACGCTTCTCGCTTCCAGATGGGAATCGTTTCTTTCAGCGTGTCGATCCCGAACTGTGCAGCCTCGAACGCCTCCGCCCGATGTGGCGCCGATGCAGCAACAACCACGGACGACTCTCCGATGGCCACTTCACCCAGCCGGTGGATGAACACCAGTCGGCCCACGCTGGGAAAGCGCGACCGGGTGGCGTCCGCCAGCGCCGCCAAGCGTGGCACGACCTGTTCTTCGTAGGCCTCGTATTCGAGTCGCCAAATGCCCTTCCGCGACCCGGAATGGTTGCGTGCGGTGCCGGAGAACAGCACCACCGCGCCGCAATCGGCGCGAACCACCCAGTTCGCGGCTTCATCCACCGGCAGAGGGTCGTGGGTGACGCCCACCCAGGTGTCGCCGTCGGCCGGAGGTCGCACGTGGCCATGCTAGACCCCGTCAACCCGCGCAGTCGGGGCGTGGTGCGCCACAGTCCAGGTGCGTAGGCCGAACGGTCAAGGCCGGGAGCAGGGCGGCAAGGCCTGGCCGAGGGCCCGCGGAACGCAGGACAGTCACCATCGGTATTCTCGGGTTCATGGCCTTCGACGATCCGAGCGGCGATGCTGACGACCGCTCGTCCTCCGGGCCTCCCCTTCATCCGGACGACCGGCTGTGGCGACATCCGAGCGAGGTTGGCGGCGCGATGCGGGGCGCGGCTCTCGCCGCCGGGGTGTCCAAGCCGCCGAAGCGCTCGAGGTCCGCCCTACTGGCGGTAGGCCTCACCAGCGGCATCATCGCCTCGGTCATGACCGTCGGGGCGTTGACGCTGGTCGGTGCGTTGGACCGTACAGCCGTGCCCACACGCTCCTACACCTCGGCGATCGGCGCGAACCGTGGCTTCGAGGTCTCCACCACCCCGGCCAGCCTGTCCACGCTGTCGACCGACCCGTCGACCATGGCCCGCCGGGTTGAGCCCGGCTTGGCCCGCGTAGAGGTCACAACCAAGAGCGGCCGCCTCACCGGCACCGCCGTCGCGGTCCGGGCCGACGGATTCTTTCTCACCAGCGCCGAGCTCCTGCAGAACGACGACGTCTGGCTGACAACAGCCGACGGCAACCGCAGCCGGGCCACGGTCATCGGCGTCGACCGGGTGACCAATCTCGGGGTGCTGCGGAGCGAGAGCGACAAGGTCACCGTGGCCACCTGGGGCACCAGCGGGGGCATGGTGGCCGGAGCCGACGCGGTCATCGTCTCCGCGGCCAACTCCAATGCCCGCAGCCCGTCGGTGGCCCGCGGCATGATCTCCGCGACTGGCGTGCGCTACACGCTGGACGACGGCACGGTCCTGCATGACCTGGTGCGCACCGACGCCAACCTCGTGCCGGACGCCGTCGGCGGCGTGATGCTGGACCGCGACGGCGCGGTGATCGGCATCGTGACGACGATCGGCAAGGACCCTGCCGGTGTGGCCCGCACCGGCTATGCCATGCCGATCGAATACGCCAAGGCCCTGGCTGACAGCTACATCGTCTTCGGGCACCCGGCACCGGTGTGGCTTGGCGTCGTGGGCACCACGTTGAGCAAGGAGCAGGCCGAGAGCCTGGGCATCACCGGCGGCGTTCTGGTCGACAGTGTCACGCCGCAGAGCCCGGCGCAGATCGCCAACCTCCAGCCCGGTGACGTCATTGTGGCCATCGACAACAAGCCGGTGGACACCTGGAGCACGATGAACCTGGCGCTGCGCAGCCTGGATCCGGGCGACCCGCTCAACATCACGTTCCGCCGGGGTGCCGACACCGTCCAACAGCTCACGTTCGTGGCCCGCCCGCCGCAGACCTATCGCGACCAGCCGTCGCAATAGGCCACGCTCGGTTTCCGCTTTCGCGCCGTACGAGCCCGCAACGGTTAGCTGCGCGTGGGGACGTACCATTCGATTCGTGACCGATCCCGGCCGCCCCGAGCCCGATCCGGGCGACGATCCGTTCGCGAAGCTCCCGCTCTTCGGCGACCTGGCGCGCCTTCTGGGACAGCAGGGCGGGCTCAACTGGGAAGCCGCCCGTCAGCTGGCGCTCTCCGTCGCCGCCGGCGGCACCTCCGAGGCCAACGTCGACCCACTCGAGCGCATCCGCTACCAGGAGCTGTGCCGCATCGCCGAGTTGCATCTCACCGACGTCACCCGACTGGCCTCACCGGGCGACCGGCGTCTCCAGGTCGCGCCGGTGAACCGCAGCACCTGGGCCCACAGCGCACTGGGTGACTACCGCCAGCTGTTCGAACGTCTGGCGACGTCCCTGGGGCGTGGTACCGACGCCACGGCGTTCGGCGCCGATCCGGCCGATGCCGCCGATCCGTTCTCCGCCATGCTGGGCGGGCTCATGAAGATGGTCGGCCCGATGATGCTGTCGATGACGGCAGGAAGCATGGTCGGCCACCTGGCCCGACAGGCCATGGGGACCTACCACCTGCCGCTGCCCCGACCTGGGGGCACCGACGTGCAGGTCGTGGTGCCGAACGTGGCCGCCTTCGCCGAGGAGTGGAGCCTCGACCAGGACGATCTGCGGCTCTGGGTCATCCTCTCCGAGCTGAGCCACCACTTGGTGTTGGACATTCCGCACGTCCGCACCCGCCTGAACAGCATGCTCGAGTCGTATGTGGAGGGCTTCGAGCCCGACGCCACCGCGCTCGAGGACAAGCTGGGCTCGTTCGACCCCTCGATGATGGGCGATCCTTCCGGTCTGCAGAAGATGTTCACCGATCCCGAGCTGCTGTTGGGCGCGGTGCGTTCGCCGGGACAGAAGGCGCTCCTCCCCCGCCTCGACGCCCTGGTGTCCGTGATCGTCGGCTACGTCGACCATGTCATGGATGTGACCACCGGTCGGCTGCTCGGCACGGGAGGCCGCCTGTCCGAGGCGGTTCGGCGCAGCCGCGTCGAGGCGAGCGACAGCGACCGCTTCGTCGAACGGCTGTTGGGGCTGGAGCTGACGCAAGCCGCGTACGACCGCGGCTCGGCCTTCGTCGATGGCGTCCTGGAGCGGGGTGGCGACGAGGGGCTCGCTCGCCTGTGGGAGAACGAGCGCACACTGCCTACGCCTGCGGAGGTCGATGCACCTGGCCTGTGGCTGGCCCGTCTCGAATTCGACTGAGACCGCCCTATTTCGCCTCGCCGCCGCCCCAACCAGCGGCGAGCGGCCAGCGGCCAGCGCCGCAGGTCAGCGCCCCAGATCGACCAGCTGCAAGCGGTGCACCCGGCCCGCTTCGATCTCGAGAAGCCCACAGGTGTGGGTGGGCGCTCGGCGACGCTCGGTGGGTGACCCGGGGTTGAACAGCCGCTGACCACCCTCGCCCGTCTCATTGGCCGGCAGATGCGAGTGGCCGAACACGACCACGTCGGCCTCCGGGAACCAACGCCGCAGACGGCCGGGACGTCCGGTTCGCGCGCCGCTGTCGTGCACCATGGCGACGCGCACGCCGTCCAGATTCAGCTGCAGACGCTCGGGCAGCCTGCCCACGAGCTCGCGGTCGTTGTTTCCGAGCACCGCATGGACCTTGGCGTGGCCGGCCAGCATGGGCAGGACGTCCGGATCGATGAGGTCGCCGGCATGGAGGATGACGTCCGCCCCGTCGAGCAGCTCGAGCAGCTGGGTGGGCAGCGCCATCCGACCCGGCCGCAGATGGGTGTCTGACAGGATGACCGCCCGGCAGCTCATGGGCGTCTCCACGGTTCGTCCGTCGGCATGATCGGCGTAACGCCACTCGGCTGGCCGGATCCGTTGGCTTGCGAAGCTCCTCGCGCTTGCGCAGGTCCTCTCGCTTGCGAAGCTCCTCGCGCTTGCGCAGGTCCATTGGGCGGTGCAGGTCGGGTGGCGACGGTCCGAGCCGCGCGGCCCCTCGACATCTGCCCCACCACCGCCCCGAGCGGCTGGCGAAGCACCATGTAGGACAACGAAGCCGCGGCCGCCAGCAGGCCGATCAACAGGAAGCCGATCCGCGCCGGCAACGGGATGACCACCGGAATGAAGGCGCCGACCACCCACAGCATCTGGAAGCGCGCCTCGAACTGGGCCAGCACCCGACCCTTGTCCGACGCCCGCGCATCGCGCTGCACGAGTGAGTCGAACGCGAGCTTCCCGGCCGCGCTGGACACCCCAACCAGGCCGACCAGCAACAAGGCCCCGGTCATGCCCCCGAGGACGCCGGAGACGAACCCGACCACCGCGGTCGCCGCCAGGCACGCAGTCAGGATCTGATCCTCCCGCAGCAGCTCACGCAGCTTCGGAGCGACCAGTGACCCGATGAGATTGCCGCCACCAGCCGCACCGAGCACCAGCCCATAGCCGGCCGCGCCCCCCTTCGTCCGCAACGAGAACGCCAGCAGGAACGTGACGAAACCCACGACGCCCCGGAGGAGGCCCATGGTCGAAGCAGCGAGGAAGATGCCGTGCTCTCGTGCCTCCCGCTCCGGTCCGCCCCCATCGGCACTTCTGCCGACATCGGGACTTCTGCTGACATCGGGACCGGGCGCGCTGGCGGCAAACGCCGGCCCCGACTCCGCCGTGACTCCGAGTGGGCGCCCGCCACCGAACACCTCGCCCGCCACCGCCCCCGGCTGGGCTCCGCCTTCAGCTTGGCCCTCGTCCGCCACCTCTGCAGGGGGAACGTCAGCCTCCGGAGCGGGCGGTGGCTGCACGCCGTCGGGCAGACCGACGCGGTGGGCCAATGACCAGCTCGCCGGCGCCGGCAGCTTGGAAGCGAGCACGGTGCCGACGATGAAGGGCAGAATCGACAGACCGACGACCCAGTGCGAGCCGAGCAGGACATGGACGAGGCCGGCCGGAACGGCGCCCGCCGGGCCGGCCAGGGCGGCGACGAGCGCCAAGCGGGAGTTGGCCCGGACCAGCTCGGTGTCGCTACGCACCGTCGCCGGCACGTAGGCGCTTCGCGCCACCTGGTAGCCCTTGGCGAAGACCAGCATGGCGAAGGCCTCGGGGAAGAGCAGCAAGCCGTCGAGGTGCCGGGTCATCAGCAGGGCAATGAAGGCGCGGCAGACGCAGGTCAGCAGGATGACCCAGCGTGAACCCCCCCGGAATCGATCAATGGCCGGGCCGATGAAAGGGGCCACCACCGCAAAGGGAGCCAGCGTCAGCAGCAGATAGAGCCCGACGCGCCAGCGCGCCTGAGTCGGATCGATGGAGAAGAACAGCGATCCCGCAAGGGCCACGGCCACCATGACGTCACCGGCGGACGCGGCGGCGTGCACGCGCGCCAGCCGGTTGAAGGGCGATATATGGAATGCCTCCCGGCCCTGCCGGGGGGGCTCCCGAAGCGGCATCCAGCCCGAACCAGCGGCCACGGCAGCCATGGTAGGCGGGGACTCCTGTGACAGCGGGCCATGTGGCCGACGCGGTCCGCGCAACTTCTAACGGTGCCTCCGCAGCCGGAGCGTGAAGGTGGAGCCCTCGCCCTCGATCGACTCGACGCAAACGTGGCCGCCGTGGTTGTTGGCCACGTGCCGGACGATGGCCAGGCCCAACCCGGTGCCGCCCGTGCGACGGCTGCGCGCTCGATCGACGCGGTAGAAACGCTCGAAGACCCGCTCGAGGTCACGGACCGGGATCCCGATTCCCCGGTCGATCACCGCTAGCTCGACGTCTGCGGCCCGCACCGTGGTCTGCACCAGCACGATCGATCCCGGGTCCGAGTAGGTGAGCGCGTTGTCGACCAGGTTGGCCAACGCGGAGACCAGCTGCCGCCGGTCGCCCGAGACCTCGACGTCGGGGTCCGGCACGTCGACCTCGATCTCGATACCCCGGTCGGCCGCGGTGCCCGCAACACGGTCGACTGCCCGGTTGACCAGGTCGTCCAGCCGGACAGGGTCGGTCTGGATCTCTCCGCCTTCGATCGTGCTCAAGAGGAGGAGATCGTCGACGGTGCGGGTCAACCGCGCAGCCTCGGTGTGCAGACGCTCGGCCAGGCGACTCAGCACATCGGGGTCGGCCTCCTCGGCCATGGTTTCCGCCAACAACGACAGTGCGCCGATAGGTGTCCGCAGCTCGTGGCTGATGTTCGCTACGAAGTCGCTCCGCATCTCCTCCAACCGGCGCCGCTCGGTGACGTCCTCCACGAGAACCAGGACCAGCCCGGATCCGTCCCCGAGCCGGCAGGCTGCGAGCTCGAACGCCTGTCGGGGTGGCCCGGCGAGCTCGAGCCGCCTCCCACGCTCGACGCGGTTGCCGGTGCCGGGTACCGAGAGGACCTCGGCCACAAGCTGGCCGACCGCCGCCTGGACCAGAGCGTCTCCGTGGCGAGGATGCAGGTAGCGGGCTCCGGCCCCGTTCGCCAGGCGGGCCTGGCCGCGAGGATCGAACACCAGGAGGGCCTGTGGCAGCGCCTCCAGCAAGGCGCCGACCTGAGCGTTGGCGGCATCCACCCGGGACTGGGCTTGCGCCTGCTCACGCTGGACGCGGATTTCGGCCGCACGGGCCCGCCGAGCCCAGCCGATCCCGACCGTCAGGCCACCGAGAACGCCTCCGACCAGCACGGCCAGAGCCACCCATAGTGCCGTCAGCACGGGCGCGCTCTCACCCGCTCACGGGCTGCACAGCTTTCGGCGCGCTGGGCCGCCACGACGGCAGCACCGCCCGGTCACCAGGCTGATGGCATGCCACCATCGCTCGCTTTCCGGCCGCGACCTCGCTCGATACCGGGTTCTATCTGACGGGCTCGGGCGCGGGCCGCGCCGACATGCTCGGGCAGGCGGCCGTCGGCCATGAACCAGACCCGGTCGCCGATGTTCACGGCATGGTCGCCCGCCCGCTCGTAGTAACGCGCCACCACGGCGAGCTGCACCGCGGCCTGCAGATCGAGCTGCCCGGAGGCGTGGCCTTCGAAGACGGCCTCCACGAAGTCGGCCTGGAGACCGTCGAGCCGGTCGTCCATGTCCCGGAGCGCGGCACCGAGTGCCCCGTTGCGCTCGGCGTAGGCATCGATGGCCAGCCGGAGCAGGCGTCGGGCTTCATCGGCCATCTGCTGGACCAGGCCTCGGATGCGGGGCGGGAAGGCCGTGCCGTAGATGCGCCGGGCGGCCTTGGCCACGTTCACCATCAGGTCGCCCGACCGTTCGATGTCCGAGTTGATGCGCAGGCTGGCCACCACCGTGCGCAGGTCGGATGCCACCGGCGATTGCAGTGCGAGGCAGCGGAAGCAGCGGTCTTCGATGTCGCCGGACAGCGCGTCGAGCTCGTCGTCGTGGTCGATGAGCGCTTGCGCGGCCTCCATATCGGCGTCGAGCAGGACCGCAGTTGCCTGGGAGACGACCTCGGCCACCATGGCGCCGAGCTTCACGACATCGGCCTTGATGCCGTCGATCTCCTGATGGAGTGATTTCCGATAGTCCTGGGTCATCCACCGTCCTTGTGGTCACTGCCGGTGCCTGCACCGAACCAGCTGCCCGAACGGGCCCTCACGGAGCGCTTCCGACCTGCTGACGCGCCCAAGGTCGTATCCGCGTGGCTCTATCCGACACAACGAGCGGCACGAGGTGCCGGTAGCACGCGGCGCCGGCGCTTACCCGAAGCGGCCGGTCACATAGTTCTCGGTGCGAGGATCTCCGGGGTTCGAGAAGATCTTCCGGGTGTCGTCCACCTCGACGAGGATGCCGGTTCGCGTATCGCGCTCGCCACTCAACTCGACGGTGAAGAAGGCCGTTCGATCGGAGACGCGGGCCGCCTGCTGCATGTTGTGGGTGACGATCACGATCGTGTAGCTGGCCTTGAGCTCGTCGAGCAGCTCCTCGATTCGACCGGTGGCGATGGGGTCGAGGGCCGAACACGGTTCGTCCATCAGCAGCACATCGGGTCCCGAGGCCAAGGCCCGGGCGATGCACAACCGCTGTTGCTGGCCGCCGGAGAGGCCGAGCGCCGACGTCTTGAGCCGATCCTTGACCTCGTCCCAGAGCGCGGCCCGGCGCAACGACGACTCGACGATGTTGTCGAACTCTGCCCTGGGCTGGCCGGAGATGCGCGGCCCGAAGACGACGTTCTCGTAGATCGACTTGGGGAAGGGGTTCGGCTTCTGGAACACCATGCCGATGCGGCGGCGCACCTCGACCGGATCGACCTTGCGATCGTACAGATCTACTCCGTGATAGCTCACCAAGCCGTCGACCCGGGCGCCATCGATCAGATCGTTCATGCGGTTGAAGCAGCGCAGAACGGTGGACTTCCCACAGCCCGAAGGCCCGATCAACGCGGTGATCCGACGTTCCGGCACCGCGAGCGACACATCTCGAACCGCTCGGAACCTGCCGTAGTAAACGGCCAGCTCGGCGGTTTGCAGAACCGCCTCCGGCAGCTGGTCGGTTGCCGCCGATTCTGCGGGGTCTGCGGGCGCGACCGGCAGGTTCGCCTGGACGTGAGCGGTCACCGTGTGCTCCTCGCAGCCGTTCAGCGGTTGCCGGGTTGGGAGCGTAGGAACGAGACATGTACCGCAGGCGAGCCACAGGTGTACATAAGATTAACGCAACGCGAACGCTGGGCGGCGTGCGCTTCGGACCCCGTCACGAACGGCTGGCGACGTGGGACAATCTCGCCAGGCGCTGAGAGGGTGCGGGATGGTGGGCGCGCCAACGGCCCCAGCGCGAGGGCTCGAGCTCGATGCCCGAGCGGACACAGTGCCGCCGCAGATGATCGACGACAACCGGCGCCCCGACCAGGGACGCCGCAAACGCATCGGCCTGGTGCTCTTGACGGCGGGACCAAGCGGCCAGCACCAGACCCCCGAGGAGACCGGTCGTCTCGAGGGTGAGCATCCAGATGGGCAGCGAAGCGGGCTGGCCGAGGTCGCGGCCGCTGACGCGGCC